>DATHUZ010000617.1:0-4148 GCA_035461725.1 Anaerolineae bacterium | reverse complement strand
ACCCGCACCCACCGACACGCCTGCCGCGGAGCAGCCGGCGGCAACCACACCACCCGAGCCGACTGCGACGCCCACCAGCACCGTCGCTCCCTCTGCTACAGTGGCGCCAGAACATCCCAAGGCAGAATTTGTCAAGGATGTGACCGTTCCTGATGGCACCGCCATGCGCCCCGGTCAAGGCTTTACCAAGACGTGGCGCTACCGCAACAGCGGCAGCGTGCCATGGGGGAGCGACGTGCGGCTCGCCTTTGTGCCCGGCCCTGTGGGGGATCAGCAGTCGTCCAAACTGGACGGCCCTGACTCGGTGAGTGTCGGCAATGTGCAGCCCGGCGACACGGTCGACGTCAGCGTGAACCTGGTGGCCCCCACCACTCCCGGTCGCTACCGGAGCTATTGGCGACTGCAGCTCCCCAATGGGGAATGGCTCGAAGAAAATCACTATGTCGAGATCGTCGTCCGCCCGCCTGCCACCAACACACCACAGGCCACTGCCACCAGGGCCGCCACCCAGCCGCCGCCGCCCACCCAGCCACCCGCCTGTGGCTGCGACGGCGATTGTGGCTGTGATGGCGACTGCGGCTGTGACGGCGACTGTGGCTGCGACAACGACGCGCCTCACTACTGGCATCCAAACTAGAAGGTCAGGTGGTGTTGCAGACACAGGATGTCGACCGGCGGTCTGGCAGCGTTGACTTTTTTGCGATTCCGGTGCCTGACGAGGGCACCGGAATCGACAGCGTCGCTGCCGCGGACAAATTCATCCTCTACCGGCCATTGCGGCGGCTCGCCTTTGTGGCGAACGCCGCAATGGCTCGCCTGGTGACATACCTGCTGGCCGATCCTGCTTCCGATACGACCAGGGTGCCTGCGCCGGTTCTCGACTACCTGCGCGGCACCGGTTTCCTCGATCCCGATCCTCCTCCCCCGCCGGCTCGCGACCCGGATTATTGCCCCACCACGGCCGTTCTATTAATGACCGGCCGGTGCAACCTGCGCTGCGTCTACTGCTATGCGGCCGGTGGCGAGACGGGGCACCGCGACCTGCCGGAAGCGCTGGCCCTGGCCGCCATCGATCGTGTTTGCGACAACGCGCTCCAGGCGGGGCGCCCTCTTTTTGAGCTCGTCTTTCATGGTGGAGGTGAGCCGACCCTGCCCTGGGATACGCTCACCAGGGCGGTGTCGCACGCGCGCTCGAAAAGCCTGCCTTGCCGCGTGTCGATGGTAAGCAATGGTCTATGGAGCGCGCGCCAGCGCGCCTGGATCGTCGGCAACGTCGATCGTGTGACCGTGTCGGTGGATGGCGGCCGGGAGACACAGAACCGGCAGCGGCCATCGGCCGCCGGCAAGGGGACCTATGACGCGGTGATGCGCTCCGTCGCACACCTCGATCGCTACGGGCTCAACTATTCCTTTCGTTTGACAGCGCTCGCCCCCTGGGGAGAGACGCTGGCCCGCGACGTCGAGAGCCTCTGCCAGGAGACAGGATGCCGGCGTTTGCAGGTCGAGCCGGCGTTCAGCGACCGGCGCGGCAGCTATCGCGCACCCACGGACGACGAGGTCGATGCCTTTGTCTTTGGCTTTGTCCAGGCCTACGACGTCGCGTGGCGCGCCGGTCGCCGTTTGACCTTTTCCGGCGCCCGCCCCTGGCTGCTGACCCACTCTTTCTGCTCGGCCCCCTTTGGCGGCCTGGTCGTCACCCCTTCGGGAACCCTGGTCGCCTGTTACGAGGTGACGAACGCGGCACACCCGCTGGCTGCGCTGTGCACGGTGGGACATCTGGACGCGGACCAGGCCCTGATCGACCACGAAAAGCGAGCACTTTTGCTGGCTCGCCTGGCAGAACGGCGCGCTGCCTGCCGTGACTGCTTTTGCTACTGGCACTGCGCGGGCGACTGCCACGCCAAGGCGTTCTATCCCGGCGCCGGCGCTACCCCGATGGCCGGCGCGCGCTGCCGCATGAACCGCGAGATTACGGCCCACCTGCTCCTGTCCTATATTGCCGCCTCTGACGGCGGCCTGTGGCGAGGCCAGCACGTGGGCCCGCAGATCGAGCATCGCACCAGGGAGGAGTCCTGTTGACGCCCGGCACGAGCACTGGGGACGATCCGACCCTGCGCCTCAGCCGGCGCGCCTTTTTCCGCGCGCTCGTCGGCGACGTGCGTGGCCTTTCGAGCGCGCTCGCGGGCAGAGAAACACGCGCCCTGGCGGGTCTGAATCGACTCCCTGTAAACGAGCTTCAGCAGATCATCCCAACGCTCAACCATGGCCTGTCGATCGTGGTCGAGGGCGAGCGCATGGTTGCCCTCGATCTGAGCAGCGGCAGCCGTCTCGACCTGCTGCCCGCAACTCGCCCGAACATCCTCACCCTCAACCTGTTTCAGAGTGAGATCACCCTCGGCGTCGCGGCCCGGCGCCTGGCGCACCAGGTGGGCTGGACGGAGGAAGAGGCGATGGCACACGTGCGCACGATCTTTCTCGACCTTGCCGGCCGGTTGATCTTGGTGCCCCGCAACGCGCCGCCGCCGGCCGCCCACGGACCATGATCGCCGATCAGCGCCTGCTCACCTCGTGCGGCCTGGCCCCCCGGGAGCCTGGTGCGCGGCACTGGCACCCTGTGCCGCAGGCCGCGCTGCCCCTCTTTCGACGTGCCGTCGGCGGGGGGGGCGATTCCTATGCTGCGTTTTATGCGCCCGGCTGCCTGTGCGTGGTCCCTTTGGCCGAAGCTGAGGCGTTCGAAGCGGCTGCGACGGCGGGCCGGGCCACCGGCGGTTGGGCGGCACATCTGCACGCCGCCGCGGTCCGTGCCCTCGCCGTAACACGCCTCTCAGCCGACGAGCCCTTCCAGCCCGAGTGCCTCACCCTCTACCTCAACCAGGCGTGCAACCTGCACTGCACCTACTGCTACGCCGACTCATCGGCGCCCGATTCATCGGCGCCTGATGCGTCGGATTCAGTTGCTGGGGCCGGTCTCCGACCGAGCCCTTCCGCAGTCAGGCTCGACCTCGCCTCGATCAGGTCCGCCGCACACCTGGTGGCCGCGAACTGCCGGGAGAAAAGCCTGCCCTTCTACGCCGGCCTGCACGGCGGAGGAGAGCCCCTCCTCGACCTCGATCTGGCCGAGACGGTGCTCTGCCTGCTCGACGCCGTGGCCCAGGAGCACGGTGTGCAGCCGTTCTACTATGTCGCGACTAACGGTGTCATTCCCGAGGCGGCGGCTCACTGGCTCGCCGGCCGGGCCCACCTCGTCGGCCTGTCGTGTGACGGGCCGCCCGCCATCCACGACTCCCAGCGCCCGTCACGCGCCGGGCTGCCGACGCTGCACGCTGTCGAGCGCACCGCGCGCGTGCTGCGTGCCGCGGGCACCCGTTTTCGGGTGCGCACCACGGTCACGCCCCACAGCCTTTTTGCCCTGCCCGAGATTGTCGACGACGTCTGTCGCCGGCTCGCCCCTGGAGAGGTTCACCTCGAGCCCGTGTATAGCGGCGCGCGTGGCGGTGTGAGCCGGCCGCTGACGGCCGCGGACGCTGCAACCTTTGTCGCCGGCTACCTGGCGGCGCGAAACGTGGCCGAGGCCCACGGCGTGCGGCTCACCACTTCCGGCAGCCGCCTGGAGACGAACCACGGCCCCTACTGCCACGTCTTTCGCCAGGTGCTCAACCTCGTGCCCGGCGGCCTGGCCACCGCCTGCTTCAAAGAGCCCACCGCGGGCGCTGCCCAGAGCCGGGGTGTGGTCATCGGCGCGCCCGACCGGCTCGCGGGCCGGTTCGAGCTGGACGAGCCGCGCGTCGCCGCGCTCCGTGCACGTCTCTTAAAACAGCCGGCGCGCTGCGACGCCTGCTTGAACCGCTGCCACTGCGCCGGCGACTGCCCCGACGTCTGTCGCCTCGACGTCACAGATGGAGAGGACCCGGCCCCTGGCTTTCGCTGCGCCATGCTTCGTACCCTCACCGCTGCCCTGCTCGACACGCGGGCCGCCGGGCTCTGGGCGCAGGTGAGTGCCGGTGGCGCGAGTGCGCCTCATGGAACTCGTTTCGCCTGAGCGGCGCTGGCCGGCGCGCAGGCGTTTCCCCACTCATCTGCTGGTCCTTTTCCTTGCTGCGTTTTTTCTGCTTTTCTTGGTCACGCATGCCACCCTGCACCTCGCGGCG
>DATHUZ010000616.1:0-2450 GCA_035461725.1 Anaerolineae bacterium | reverse complement strand
CGTGCCCGCGCCGGCAGAAGGGTTCGAGGGCATGCCCACAGGCGCCGATCTCCTCCTCGACCCGGCGCTGATCCGCCAGCACTTTCCTTTTCTGACCGAAGACGTGGTGGCAGCTCTGCACACGCGCCGCTGTGGGCGCCTGAGCGCGCAGACGCTCGGCATGTACATGCTGGAGCGTGCCAGGGAGGAGGGCGCGCGCCTGGTGAGCGGGCGCGTCGAGGGCGTCGAGGTGGTTGCCGGTCGCGTGCGCAGCGTGCGGGTCGTCACCGAGGCGGGCACCCGGGAAATCGCCACCGACGTCTTTGTAAACGCCGCCGGCCCCTTTGTCAAAGAGGTGGGCCGGATGCTAGGCGTCGACCTGCCCGTGGTGTGCGAGCTCCATAACAAGATCGCGTACGACGATTACCTGAACGTGATCCCGCGCAGCGCCCCACTCTTCTACTGGGCCGATCCCCAATCTCTGCCCTGGTCCGACGAGGAGCGGGCGCTGCTGGCCGAGTCGGACGAGACGCGCTGGCTGCTCGAGCCCTTCCCCAGTGGGCCGCACGGCATCCCAGAAGGAGGCCGGGGCAGCCGCATCCAGCTCTGCCTCTGGACGTACGACGTCGAGACGATGGAGCCGGTGGTGCCGCTGCCGCCCGTCGATCCGCACTATTTCGAAGTCGTGCTGCGTGGCATGTCACGCATGGTGCCTGGCCTGGCAGCCTACTTTGACCGGCTGCCGCGGCCCGTCGTCGACGGCGGTTACTATGCCAAGACGCGCGAGAACCGGCCGTTGATCGGCCCGCTGCCCGTCGAAGGGGCGTACATCGCCGGCGCGTTGTCGGGGTTTGGCATCATGGCCGCCTGTGCCGCGGGCGAGCTCCTGGCGGCGCACGTCACCGGCGCCGATCTGCCCGATTATGCGCCCTGGTTCCGCCTCGAGCGTTACCAGGACCCGCAATACCTGGCCCTGCTCGCCGGCTGGGATGACTCCGGGCAGTTGTAGAGACAGGCCATGTCCTGCGGGCGCCACGATGAATGAAAATGGCGGGAACGCCAGCATCTTGCTGGCCAGGAGAGGCCGGCAGGATGCCGGCGTTCCGACAGCGGAGTGGGTGTCGTGACCCGCACACTGACTGCCGGTCACCCAAAACCCACTCTCGTTTTGACAATCGTTTACTGCTGTGGTAGACTGCATGGGTGACTGCGTCACAACTGTGATGTTTGTCACAAAACAGGATCCACCATGCCCAGGCAAGGGCAAAGTAGCCGCCAATAAATATCACCAAGGAGGGAACGAATGCTAGTCGAAATCAAGCGTCCGGTACCGAGTGACATCGACATCGCCCAGGAAGCCAAGATGCGCCCGATCCGGGAGGTTGCTGCGGAGCTGGGACTAAGTGAGGACGACCTGGACCTGTATGGCAAGTACAAGGCCAAGATTCACCTCGACGTCCTGGCCAAGCTCGCGGATCGGCCACAGGGCAAGTACATCGACGTCACGGCCATCACGCCCACCCCACTGGGTGAGGGCAAGACCGTCACCACCATCGGCGTCAGCCAGGGGATGCACTACATTGGCAAGAAGGTCATGACCGTCATCCGCCAGCCCTCCCAGGGCCCCACCTTTGGCATCAAAGGCGGCGCCGCCGGCGGTGGCTACTCGCAGATCGTGCCGATGGAAGATTTCAACCTGCACCTCACCGGCGACATCCACGCCGTCGGCGCAGCGCACAACCTGCTGGCCGCGGCCGTCGATAACCGCCTTTCGAAAGAAGCGCGCTGGAGCACCGATTATCTGGCCAAGGCGCTCTGCCCCGATGGTGAATATACCGATTCGATGCGCAAGCGACTCAAAAAGCTCGGCATCGAGTCCGAGCGCCCGTCGGACCTGAGCGACGAGGACAAGGAGCACATGTTCCGCCTCAACATCGACCCCTACTCGATCCAGTGGCGCCGCGTGCTGGACGTGTCCGACTCTTCGCTGCGCAACATCATCATCGGTCTCGGCACCGAAAATGACGGCACACCGCGCACGTCGGGTTATGACATCACCGTCGCGTCCGAGATCATGGCCGCACTGGCCATGTGCAGCGACCTGGCCGATCTACGCGAGCGGATGGGGCGGATCATCATCGGTACCAGCAAGAAGGGGGGCATGACCCACGCCGGCGAAATCGAGCCGATCACGGCCGAGGACCTCAACGTGGCCGGGGCGATGACCGTCTTGCTCAAGGACGCCATCATGCCCAACCTGATGCAGACCCTCGCCGGCAGCCCGGCGATCGTGCACTGCGGCCCTTTTGCCAACATCGCGCAGGGCAACAGCTCGATCATTGCCGACAAGATCGCCCTCCGCCTCGCCGATTACGTCATCACCGAGTCGGGCTTTGGCGCTGACTGTGGCATGGAAAAGTTCATGAACCTCAAGACGCGCTACAGCGGCTTGACGCCCAACTGCGTCGTCC
>DATHUZ010000615.1:0-3507 GCA_035461725.1 Anaerolineae bacterium | reverse complement strand
CCCCTCGTTATAGATGCCGCCCCCGGCGCTCCGTGCCGAGTTCTCGGTCACAATCGCACCCACCGCGTGCACCGTGCCCCCCAGGCTGGCAACCCCTCCACCCACGGGGTCGGCCCAATTTGCGGTGATCACAGCCGTGTCCAGCACCAGCACCGTCCCGGCGCCGTTCACCAGCACCCCACCGCCCGCGCCCGACGCCGGGCCGAACGCCCGGTTCTCACCCACGCGCGCCATGTTCCTCAGCGTCGCCGCCGCGCCATCGGTCAGATAGATGCCCCCGCCGCGCAGCAGTGCCGTATTCGACACCACCCGGGCCTCGTCGAGCAGCACCTCGGTGCCTGCCCCCGCGGCATAGATCCCGCCCCCATAGTTGCAGCCAAAGGGCGTCACGTTCGACTCGATGGTCGTCCAGTCCAGGCCGGTGAACGTCGACCCTGTATGCAGCGACACCCCGGCTCCCAACTCCCAGCCCTGGTTGGCACGAATCAGCGTGTTCTCCGCCACCACCGTCGACCCGTCGGCCGCGTGCAGCCCGCCGCCAAAGTCGGCCCTGTTGTCGCTCACCTCGCTGTTGCGCAGGGTCACCCGCGACCGCACGGCGCGCACCCCGCCGCCCCACGTCGCGTCATTGTCGCGCACGATCACGTTTGCGAGCGTCGCCTCGCCGTCGACCACCTGCACCCCCGACCCGTACGCGTTCAGCTCCACGATGAACCACGTCATCGTCAGCGCGGCGTTTTGCACCCTGATCGCCGGCGCCGCCGTGGTGCCGGCGCGCTGGTAGGTCGTGTAGCCGACGCCCGTGATGGTCAGGCACCCATAGGGATCGGCCGTATGGTAACCACCGGCGAGGGTCAGGTCCTTGTCGACGACGAGGGCGGGCTCAGAATAGGTCGTCGCCTGCACCTTGATCGTATCTCCCGGCTGTGCCGCGGCGATCGCATCCGCGATCGTGTGATAGGCACACGTGGACGAGGTACCGACTTCGAGGACATTGGCCGGCGCCGCAGCCCCCGGGACCGCCGGCCCAACAAACACACACACGAACAGCACACAGATCCCAAGCAGCGTCGCTTTTCGCATCTCCCCCTCCTTCACCCGGCGAGCGGGCACCATTCATTATACTCCAGATCCCCACGCGCTGCAATTCCCCTCTCCTCCCCCCTCGAGGGCGCGCCGCCTTTCTCCCCCCCCCTCGAGGGGGGGGGGGGGGGGGGGGTGAAGCTTGCGACCACACCCATTCAGTGTTACAATAAGCACACGCTTTTCAAACAGGAGGAGGAGACCATGACCCACGAGATGTGGATCGGCGGCCAGTTCGCCGGCGCGCCTGGCGACGGCATCGCCGTGGAAAACCCCTACACCGAAGAGATCATCGGCCACGTGCCCGCCGGCACCGCCGCCGACGTCGACCGCGCCGTCGATGCCGCGCTCAAGGCGTTCGAACAGTGGCGCTGGATCTCCGCCGTCGAGCGCGCCGACTATCTGCACGAGATCGCCCGCCGTCTGCGCGACAACGAGGCCGAGATCGCCCGCCAGATGACCCTGGAGGCCGGCAAGCCGCTCGTCGAAAACCTCGACGAGGTCGGCTGGACCGCCGCCTGTTTCGACTACTATGCCGAGATCGGCCGCCACAGCCGCGGGCGCGTCATCCCCAGCATCGAGCCGAGCCAGCTCAGCCTCGTCCTCAAAGAGCCCTACGGCGTCGTCGGCTGCATCGTGCCCTGGAACTATCCGCTGCTCCTGCTCGGCTGGAAGGTAGCACCCGCCCTCGCCGCCGGCAACAGCGTCGTCATCAAGCCCTCGTCCGTCACCCCGCTGTCCACCCTGCTCCTGGCGCAGGCACTTGACGTCCTGCCCTCCGGCACCGCCAACATCGTCACCGGCGCCGGCTCGACCGTGGGCGATGCCCTCGTCACCCACCCGCGGGTGCCCGTCATCGCCTTCACCGGCAGCACCGCCGTCGGCCAGCGCATCGCCACCCTGGCCGGACCGCTGATGAAAAAGCTCCATCTCGAGCTGGGCGGCAAGGACGCCTTCATCGTCGCCGAGGATGCCGATCTCGACGTGGCGGTGCCCGGCGTCGCCTGGGCTGCCTTGCTCAACAACGGCCAGGTGTGCACCAGCACCGAGCGCATCTATGTCCACGAGTCACTCTACACCGAGTTCACCGGCCTGATCGCCGAGTACGTCGAGGGCCTGGTCCTGGGCGACCCGCTCGACCCCGAAACCGACCTTGGCCCCCTGGCGCGCGGCCGCTACCGCGCCAAAGTGGAGCGCCAGGTGGCCGAGGCGAGGAGCCAGGGCGCGCGCGTCCTGGCCGGCGGCCGCCGCCCGCCCGACCTCGAGCGCGGCTACTTTTTCGAGCCCACCGTCCTCGTCGACGTCCGCCGCGACATGGCGGTGATGTGCGACGAGACTTTTGGGCCCGTGCTGCCCATCGCGCGCTACCGCACCTTTGACGAGGCCATCGCCCTGGCCAACGATTCACCCTACGGCCTGGGTGCCAACCTCTACACACATAACGCGCGCTATGTCAAAAGGTTCTACGAAGAGGTGCGTGCCGGCACCCTCTGGATCAACGATCCGCTGACCGACAACGACGCCGGCCCGTTCGGCGGGTTCGGCCTGAGCGGCCTTGGTCGCGAGCTGGGCGAAGAGGGGTTGGACGAGTTCCGCGCCACCAAGCACGTACACTGGGATTTCAACATGGATGCCAAAGAGTGGTGGTACCCGTACGAGGAGTATAACAAGCAACGCCAAGATTCATAGTGGGCGGCCGGGCAAACGCATTGGGTCGGCGTTGCGTTTGCCCGGCCCGGAGGAGGCCCGAGCTTGCTCGGGGTGGCTTCACACGCCCAGGCTTCCCCGACCAAGGTCGGGCCTCCATCCTGTCCGCGAGTTCTATGGCTGGGGCCGGTCTCTGACCGAGCCCCCTGCCAAAGGGCAAGCAGACTGGAAGGCCGTCCCCCTTCCGGTCTCCCGCATCCACCTTTCACGACATCATCTGCGCCATCTCCTCGCACGACGCTGCGCAGCGGCGGCATTCCTCGGCGCAGGCCATCATCTGCTCGTCGTCGGGGAACGTCTCGCAGTCCTGCGCGCACAGCTCGCACACTTGCGCGCACAGGCCGCAGGTGCGCCCGTGCAGCGGTGACTCGCGCAGCATATAGTTCGCGCTCGTCTGGCAGATCTCGGCGCAGTCCAGCAGCATCACGATGTGCTGTGGTTGGGCGTGCTTGCCCCCCATCTGCAGGCAGTGGGCCACCGTCTCCAGGCAAATGCTGTGACAGTCGAGACACTCTTCGATGCACTGCTGCATCATAGGCGAGCGCGCCTGTGCCATTTTCGTCTCTCTCTCCATCATGGGCGTGGTTCCTTTCTCCTGTTAGCATAGACTGGTCCGGCGCGGCGGGCCAGGCACATTAGCGGCCTGGCTGGCCTCGCCGGACCATTTCTATTATACCTCGAAAGTGGGAGACTACAGTTTGGATTGGCGGTGGAATT
>DATHUZ010000614.1:0-6404 GCA_035461725.1 Anaerolineae bacterium | reverse complement strand
TGGAGATGATGGACTTTGCGTACCTGCGGCGAGCCGTTTTAAGGGAGGTGCTGTCGGGATGAGTGACCTGAATGCTGCGCTGGTCGCGGCGCGAGCCGCCGAGATCCGGCAGAACGTGGCCAAGATCCGCGAATACACGGCGGTGCCGGACGAGCAGTTCTGGGCGGACGAGCGTTACCTCTACTCCGTGATGCACCTGTTGCTGGTGGCGATCGAGGCGACGGCGGCGCTCTGCTCGCACGCGGTTGCCCGGCTGGCGCGGAAGACGCCGGCGAGCTACGCCGAGTGTTTCGAGTCACTGCAAACGCTGGGCGTGGTGGATGATGAGCTTTCCCGGCGGCTCGTGCTCATGACGCGCTTTCGCAACATCCTCGTTCACCGCTACTGGGAAGTGGACGATGCTCGCGTGCTCGATTATGCACGCCACAATCTGGGCGATTTTGAGCGGTTCCTGGAAGCATATGAGCAGCTAATCTGAAAGCGGTGTTGCGATGATGCAGCAGCAGGTGGATGAGCATGGATTGCCGGTCGTGGACCGGCTCGCGGACTTTTGGGCGGTGCCGGCGGCAAGGCGCGAGGCGATCCTGCTTGAGGCGATCGCCGCCACGCACACGTGGCACTATGCGCGAAACCGCGCGTACCGGCAGGCGGTGGCGGCGCGCGGCGTGGACGCCGGCGTGACACCGGCCCCCGACGTCCTGGCGCGCCTGCTGCGCCCGACGGCACAGACCTTCAAGTCGTATATCGACGTCACCGGCTCGTCTTTCCCTCAGGATAACCCCTCCTCGTTTGTCGAATGGCTCGACGATCAGCTCTCGTTCGATCTGACGCGCGAGCGGTTTGCCTCTTTGAGACGACGCTACCGGTCGCTCGAGGCGCTGCTGGGTGCGGTCGAGCACACCTTTGCGGACCTGGGCTTGCAGATGTCGACCTCGAGCGGCACCTCGGGTCGATCGACGATCATGGTCCGCGATGGCGACAGCACCGCCAAGACGGTAGAGAGCTTTTACCTCGCCTTTCTGCGCTACCTGGGGGTGGAGGGGGTGCAGCGGGCGGTGTTTGTGATGCCGCGCCACACGCGCATCGCCATGGCGCGCATGGCCGCCTTTAGCGTGCAGCGCCTGGGGCTGGGCGACGATCGCGTCCACTTTGCCATCCCCTTCCCGGCCGATCCCGACAAGGTGCGCATCCGTGCCGGGCGCACCTTTCGCCCCGGGCTGAGCGGGCTCGTCGAGCGCCGGTTGTGGCATCCTTTCATGGGCTGGATGCAGGGTCGCGTGGTGGACCCGCGCGCCGTGCGCACGACCGTCGACTTGCTGGGCCGTGCGGAGGCGGGCGGCGAGCGGCTGCTGCTGTTTGGCGGGTGGGTGCAGCTTCACGCGGTGGCGCTGGCGCTGCGCGAGGCGGGGCGCAGGCTGCGCCTGGCGCCGGGCAGCCTGCTCGGCACGGGCGGTGGGCTAAAAGAGCTTTACCCGTGCACGCCGGCAGAGATCCGGGCCGACCTTGGTCAGGTCATCACCCTGGCGGATGGGCAGCCGATCCCGGTGCGCGACGTGTATGGCATGGCGGAGGGCAACTGGGCGGCGATGCAGTGCAGCGCGGGCAGCTATCACGTGCCCCCCTGGATCTATGCGCGGACGCTGGACGAGGACGACGGGCTGCAGCAGGCGGCCGACAGCACGGGCCTGCTGGCGTTTTACGATCCGTACGGCGGCGGGCGGCTCTTTCCCGCTTTTTTCAAGACGGCCGACAGGGTGCGGCTGATCCACGGGAATGGGAGCGGCGACGCGGCGCCCTGCTGCCTGTGCGGCGAGCCGGGCACGTACATTCCGCGCGATTCGATCCAGCGGGTGGACCTGCTCGACGAGGCGGGCTGTGCGGCACAGATCTAGCGATTTTGGATTTTGGATTGGGGAGCGTGGTGGCATTGGATAAGCAGGTTGTAGATGGCTTCTGGCTGCCGCGCAGCGTGCGGGAGACGTTGGTGGGTGCGGGCATGGTGTATACGACGCGCTCTTTTGCCCGTGGGCGGGACGCGAGCGCGGGCGACGAGGGGGCGGTGACGGCGCGCTGGCCCGTGCCCGACGTGGATTGGTGGGCGCGGCTGCTGGCGGCACTCGAGGCGAACCGGGCGCGCGTCCCGCGCGGCGAAGCCTTTTGGGCACGGTTCGAGGCGGCGCTGCCCCGCGTCGCGCGGCGGTTCGCCGATCCGTCCGACCCTCTGCACCGCGCCGCGCTCGACACGCTGCCGACCTACACCGGCTACTCGGAAGCGATGATCCGAGCCACGCTGGGCGCAATGGATTTGTGGGCGCTCGATCAGTTCCCCGCCGCGTACCGGCTGGCACCGGCGCTCGAGGCTGCCACCCGGTGGCAGCCGATGGGTGACCTGCCAGGCCGCCTGCGTTTCTATCCCCACGGAACGTGGGAGCGACTCGCGGCGCGCCTGCCGGGCAGCGCGCGGCGGCCGCTGTTCGACGCCGCGCGGCCACCGGACAGGGTGATCGGGTACGCCGCCGGCAACGTGCCGGGCACGGCGCTGCTCATCTCTTTCCTGGCACTGTCGACGACGGTGGGCAGCGACGCGCCGCCGCCGGTGGTGGTGGTCAAGAACTCGCGGCGGGAGCCGATCCTGGCGCCGCTGCTGCTCGACGCGCTGGAAGCGGCGGACCCGGACCTGGTGGCGACGACGGCGGTGCTGGTGTGGGACTATGCGGACGGGGAGGTGCAGGAGCGTATGCTCGGTGCGGCGGATCTCGTGATCGCGGCGGCGGGAGACGATACAATCGCACAGATCGGCGATAGCCTGCGCCGGGCCGCCACGGCTGTGGCGGGTGCTCGCGAGCCGCGCTTTCACCGGCACGGGCACAAGGTGAGCTTTTCGGCGATCGGGCGCGATGTGCTGGGGCGCGGGCAGGCGCTCGACCCGGAGGGCACGCCGCTCCTGAGCGCCGTAGCACTGCTCGCGGCGCTCGACTCGGTGTTCTGGGACCAGCACGGCTGCCTGTCGTCGCGCATCCACTTTGTAGAGGTGGGGAGCGACGCAGAGTATACGCCGGTGGAGTATGGGATGCGCCTGGCGCAGGCGCTGGGCCTGATCGCGCCGGTGCTGCCACGGGGTGCGTGGCCGCGCCGGCGGCTGCACGATCGTTTTGACCGGTACAAGCTACTGGAGCAGACGGGCAAGGTGCGGGTCGTGTCGGCGTACGACGACGAGTTTGTCGTGATCCTGGATGAGCGGGGGCTGGACGCGACGGGGTTCGCAGCTCAGGTGAACGAGTGCGAGGGACGGGTGATCGTCGTCCGACCGGTGGCAGAGCTGATGGAGGTGCCGGAGGGGTACTTGAAGCTGGTGCCGCCGGGCAATTTGCAGTCGCTCAGCATCGCGACGGGCAGGCCGGGCGAGGGGCTGACGGAGCCGTTCCTGCGCTTCGCGGAGGCGTGTGGCGCGCGGGGGGTAACGGCGATCCGTACGGTGGGGCGGGGTGCCTTTCCGCAGCTCGCCTATTCGTGGGATGGGCTGGTTCCACTCGACCTGGTGCGGCGGCGCACAGAGGGGCACTTTACGACGGTAGAGTTCGACACGCCGTACGACGACCTGGTGGCGACGTACAGGCTGTTGTTACAAAAAGGGCCGGTGCCGGGCGCAGCGTGACGCGCCGGCAGCACCGGCCACGAGTCCTCGGGCAGGCCAGGTGTCAGTCGGGCAGCTTGGCGCCCTGGGTCGACCGGGCCTCGGCGAGCTGCTCACGGGTTACGGTTGCGCCGGTCAGGTCGGCATTGGTCAGATCGGCGCCCAGGAGCAGGGCCCGGCGGAGGTTGGCGCCGCGCAGGTTGGCGCCGCGCAGGTTGGTGTTCACCAGGTTGATTTCCTCCAGGTCGGCATTTTCGAGATTGGCGCCTTCGAGGCTGCCATCGCGCACGTTAGTACGCAGGTCGATGCCGTTCAGGTTCGTCGGACCAAGCCTGGCTTTGCGCAGATCGGCGCCGCTCAGGTTGGCCTCGAGCAGGTTGGCCCCCCGCAGGTTGGCATCGCCGAGATCGGCGCCGGCCAGCACAGCGCCCACCAGGTAGGCGTGCTCCAGGAGCGCGCCACGAAAGTTGCGCTGCCCGGCTTCGTATTCGGCGAGGATGTTCTGGTGGTCCATGTCTCCTTCCCCCTTGGTATGATGAACTGCTGCTATTATACTACAAGGCGGTGCAAGCGGCAAGCAGCAAGCAGCAAGTAAAACGCTTG
Organism: Anaerolineae bacterium; assembly: GCA_035461725.1. Classification (GTDB taxonomy): domain Bacteria; phylum Chloroflexota; class Anaerolineae; order JAAYZQ01; family JAAYZQ01; genus JAFGIA01. Next base: position 2,167 of record DATHUZ010000614.1, on the reverse strand, counting down.
CTGCTTGCTGCCGGTTATTTACCCGTCAGCAGTTGGTCGACCGCATCGGTCAGCTCGGCGAGCGTGCTGACGCGCAGCACGGCGTCGGCGTAGGGCAGGTAGGCGGGCATGTCGCTGTCGCCCGTGCCCCACTGGCGTGGATGCTCGGGGTTGAGCCAGATGACGCGCCTGGCCCGGCGCTGGATGCGATCCATCAGATCGAGGCGCGGGTTGTTAAAGTTGTTGCGTCCATCACCCACAAAGATGACGGTGGTACGCGGATCGACGGTGCCAGGGTGGCGCTCCATGAGCGTGTTCAGGCTGTTGCCCAGGTCGGTGTTATAGTGGCCCGGCGGGAGGCGCGTCAGCACCAGCTCGATCGCCACCTCGGGCCGGTGGGCGCCAAAGTCGGGAGTGATGTCGTTCAGATCGTCGATGTAGGCAAAGCTGCGCGCGGTCGCCACCTGGTCCTGCAGCTCGTAGATCAAGCGCAGTAAAAAGTCGACGACGGGCCGCATGCTGGTCGAGATATCGCACACGAGAAGGAGCTTGGGCTTCAGGTGGCGCACCTTGAAGCGGAGCTCGAGCGGCACGCCGCCGTAGCGTAGATTGGCCCGCACCAAGCGCTTGACGTCGAGTGCGCCGCGCTTGCCCCGCTTGCGGCGCAGCGCGGCCCGGCTGCGAAGCTGGGCGGCAAGCCTGCGCACCTGGGTCCGGAGCAGGTCGGCCTCGCGCTCCGTCAGCGACTCGAAGGGGCGGCGCATGAGGTCGGTGACGTCCTGCCGTTGATGTGGGTGGCTCTCGGTGTGGCGCTCGGCCGCCGAAGCACCCACGTGCTGCGCGATCCGATCCTCCATCGCCTGGCGGTTGGCCTCGATCCCTTCCATCAGCTCCCGGATCGACTCCGGGCTCATGCCCGCCTGCCGAAGCAGCTCCTCGAGCGCGTTGAGCAGGTCGTCGAGGGCGTGAATGCCCATCTTGTCCAGGATGTCGCGCTGCACCTGGCTGAGCTGCCACTCGTTCATGTCGCCGTCGAGGCCGGCCGCGTCGGCCATCCGCTCGATCTCTTCGGCCGACGGCCCGTTGCCGCGCAGCAGCCATTCGAGGAGCTGCATCAGTGCGGCGAGCGAGGCCTGCGCTTCTTCAGGGTTGCCCTGCTGCTCGCCCGCCCGCTGGGCAGCTTGACGTAAATGCTCAAAGAGCGAGCGCAGGGCGCGCTCGAGTGCGTCGCGGTCGTCGCCGGCCATGCCGTTGGACAGGTCATTCATCGGCGGGCCACCACTGCCAAAGTAGTGGCCAAAGAGCTCGTCAAAGGTGGGCCGGTCGCGGCCCTCTTTGACAAGGGTGGCGCGCAGCGCGTCCTGGAACGCCTGCCTGTCGCGAATGCCAATCTGGAGGGCCGCCCGGAAGGCGTCCTCGCTCTCGGCAACCGAGACGCGGATTCCGCGAGAGCGCAGCGCTGCGATAAACTCGACGATGCGTTGATCCATGGCTAGTACCGTCGCCTCGGCTGCTGCTCGTAGCCATAGCCCGTGGCACGGGGCCAGTTGTCTTCGCCGGCACGGCCCATCGCCTGCCTGGCACGGAGCAGGTCGGCCTCGTGCTTGAGGAGCACGCTGAGTGTATTGTCCACCGTCTCGCTGTCGAGCTGGTCGGCGTTCAGCTTGACGAGGGCGCGTGCCCAGTCGAGTGTCTCGCTGATCGACGGCGACTTTTTGAGGTCGAGATCGCGCAGCTCGTGCACCATCTCGACGGCCTGGCGCGCCAGCTCGGGCGCCAGCTCGGGCACTTTGAGGCACACGATGTCGTGCTCTTGCTCTACGCTCGGGTAGTCGAGAAAGAGGTAAAGGGCGCGGCGCTTGAGCGCCTCGCTTAGCTCGCGCGTGTTGTTGCTGGTGAGCAGCACGAAGGGAAGGTGTTTGGCCTTGATCGTGCCCAGCTCGGGGACACTCACCTGAAAGTCGCTGAGTACCTCGAGCAGGAACGCCTCGAACTCGGCGTCGGCGCGGTCGATCTCGTCGATGAGCAGCACGACCGGCTCGTCAGAGGTGAGCGCTTCGAGCAGGGGGCGCGGCAGGAGAAATCGCTCGGAGAAAAAGACCGATTCTTCAGCGGCGATCCTGTCGGCCGCCTCGCTCAACGTCGCGACGCTGCCTGTCAGGTCGCGCAGGTTGTCGCGCAGAAGCTG
>DATHUZ010000613.1:0-3842 GCA_035461725.1 Anaerolineae bacterium | reverse complement strand
TTATATCCGCGCGGCCGAGCTGCGCGGTGAGAGCCCCTGGTACATCATGTTCGTCGAGATCCTGCCCAACGCCCGCGGACCGATCATTATCGACGCCATGCTGCGCGTCGGATACGCCATTTTTGCCATGGGCACACTCGGCTTTTTGGGGCTGGGCCTGCCACCACCCTCTCCCGACTGGGGCAGCATGGTGGCCAAGGGCCGCCAGTTTATCCTCTCCGGCAGCCCGTGGGCGGCGCTGTGGCCCGCCGTCGCCATCGCTTCGCTGGTAATCGGACTGAACCTGTTCGCCGATGGCCTGCGCGAAGAGTCGCTGCGCTACCAGTGAGATCGACGATGACAGCAGATACGCAACACAGCCCCGTGCTCAAGATCGAGGGCCTTGCCATCTCGTACGAGACACGCTACGGCGACGTCGAGGCGGTGCGCGAGGTCTCTTTCGAGGTGCACCGAGCGATGACCTTTGGCATAGTAGGCGAGTCGGGCTGCGGCAAGTCGACGGTGGCTTTTGGCATCGTCGACTTTCTCGGCGCCAACGGCAAGATCGTCGGCGGCAGCATCAAATTCCAGGGTCGCGAGCTGGTCGGCCGCTCGCAAGCAGAGCTGCGCCGCCTGCGCGGCGACCAGATCGGCATGGTCTACCAGGACCCAATGCAGGCGCTCAACCCATCGGTGACGATCGGCGAACAACTGGCAGAGGTGCTGACGACGCACCGCGGCATCCCCAAGAAGGATGCCTGGGCGCGCTCGGTGGAGATGCTGGGGCGCGTCTACATGCCCGACGCCGCCAACGTGATGAACCGTTTCCCGCACCAGATCTCGGGCGGTCAGCAGCAGCGTGTGGTGATCGCCATGGCGCTGCTCAACAACCCGGCACTGCTGATCATGGACGAGCCGACCACGGCCCTCGACGTGACGGTCGAGGCTGCGGTGCTCGACCTGATCGAAGATCTGAAGCGCGATTTCGACACGGCCATCGTCTATATCACCCACGACCTGGGCGTCGTGGCGCGTGTCTGCGACCACGTGGGCGTGATGTATGCCGGCGAGATGGTCGAGACCGGACCTGTCGAGGGGATCTATGCCGAGCCGCAGCACCCCTACACACAGGGCTTGATGCGCAGCGTGCCGCGGCTCGGGTCGACGAAAGAGGGCAGCCGGCTCTACCCGATCCGCGGCCGTGTGCCCGCGCCAAAGAACCGGCCGCGTAACGCGTGCATCTTTGCCCCACGCTGCGACTATGCCACCGATTATTGCGTCAGCCAGCACCCGGAGCTGCGCCAGATCGTGCCGGGGCATTATGCCCGCTGCTTCTACTCGGAAGAGATCGATCCCGACGCCTGGGTGCCGCCGCCCGGTCTCGTGCCCGATATTCCACCGCCTGGCGAAGCGGAGGAGGCGGTGCTGCGGGTGCAAGACCTGCGCACTTATTACCAGCAAGAGTCGCGCTCTCTGTTGAGCCTCGTCGGGCTGGGCGAGAAGCTGCACGTCAAGGCGGTCGACGACGTGAGCTTTTACATCCCCGCGGGCAAGACGCTGGGCGTGGTGGGGGAATCGGGCTGCGGCAAGAGCACGCTGGCCAAGACGATCGTGGGCCTCGAGTCGCCCACGGGAGGCAAGGTCGAGTTTCTCGGTTTTGACATCACCATGCCGCTCGGCCAGCGCGACCTGGCGCTGATCGAAGAGCTGCAGATGGTGTTCCAGAATCCGGACTCGACGATGAACCCGTCGTACACGGTGGGGCACCAGATCTCGCGCCCGCTGCAGCGTTTCAAGACGGTGCCACGCGGCGAGGTACGCCAGGAGGTGATCAAGCTGCTGAACGCCGTGCGCCTCGACGGCAGCTACTTTGACCGCCTGCCGCGCCAGTTGAGTGGCGGCGAGAAGCAGAGGGTGGGCATCGCCCGCGCGTTTGCCAGCCGCCCGGAGCTCGTGTTGTGCGACGAGCCGGTGTCGGCGCTCGACGTGTCGGTGCAGGCGGCCGTGCTCAACCTGCTGCTCGAGATCCAGCGCGAGCAGGGCACGACGATGATGTTCATCGCGCACGATCTGAGCGTGGTGCGCTTTTTCTCCGATTACGTGGCGGTCATGTACCTGGGCCACATTGTGGAGATCGGACCCGCCGAGAACATTTATGCGCCTCCCTACATGCCCTACACCGAGGCCCTCCTGTCGGCCGTGCCGATCCCTGACCCGACGGCGACGCAGCGCCACATCCGCCTGGAAGGCACCGTGCCGAGCGCGCTGCACCCGCCGAGCGGCTGCGTCTTTCATACGCGCTGCCCGCGCCGCGCCGAGATGCTGCCCGACGGCGGCAAGATCTGCGAGGTCGAGGAGCCGCCGTGGCAGTACAACACGCCCGACCACCGCATCTACTGCCACATCCCGCTGGAAAAGCTGCGGGAGCTGGATCCGGTGGTGACAGGGGAGTAGATTGGTAGATTGGTAGATTGGTATCAATCTACCAATTCCCAGCCCAAGGAGAGAGGGATGTTCGTCCGAGACTATATGACCAGGCACCCGGTGATGGTCGAATCGACCATGTCGACCGTCGAGGCGCAGGGGATCATGGCCGAGACCAGGACGCGGCACGTGCCGGTGGTGGGCGACGGCAAGCGCCTGTCAGGCCTGCTGACGCGCGATCGTTTCAGCATCCCCCCCACGCGCCTGACGAGCCTCAACGTGTGGGAGATCACGCGCTTTCTGTCGAATATGCGGGTCGAGGACATCATGGTCAAAAGCAGGGATGTGGTGACAACCGGCCCGGATGCGACGATCGAAGAGGCGGCGCGCCTGATGGCATCACACAAGATCGGCTGCCTGCCGGTTCTCGACCACGATGGCGTCGTCATCGGCATGCTGACCGACGTCGATATGCTCGACCAGTTGGCGGACCTGCTCGGCGCCAAGGCGGAGGGCGTGCGGGTCACGGTGCGTGTGCCCGACAGAAAGGGCGAGTTCGCCAAGATCACCGCCGCGATCGCCGAGCGGAATTGGGGCATTTATGCCAGCGGCGGCGTGCCCACGCCCCGGATGCCCGGCTACTGGGATATTGTCCTGAAGGTGCGCGACGTCGAGGCGGAGGAGCTGGTGCCGGTGCTCGAGGCGATCGAGGGCCAACAGGTCATCGATGTGCGCAAGATGTGAGTTGACGTGATCTATACGGGCCGGGATCCCGGCGTTACCCATATCAAGGCACGCAAGGACCATCGTTGCTACGGCATGGGGTTGGGGATCATCCTCCTGGACGACGTCTACCCTGGCTTCCCGGGCGATGTGCGCAACGCCAGCGCCTTTCCCTATCCGATCCAATACGAGATCGCCGAAGGGGTGGACAACCAGGCGCTCGTCCATGCGGAGGACAAGTCGCCTTGCCGCGAGCCGATCCTGCGCGCGGCGACCAAGCTGGAAAAGATGGGCTGCCGCGCCATCGCCGCCGAGTGTGGATACTTTGCCTACTTTCAGAAGGACGTGGCCGGGTACGTGGGCGTGCCTGCGTTCATGTCGAGCCTGCTCCAGGTACCGCTCGCGCAGCAGCTCATCGGGCCGGAGCGGGTGGTGGGGATCATGGCGGCGCGGGCGTCGCAGTTGACCCAGGCGCACCTGGAAGCGGTGGGGATCCAACCGGGCAGCAACTATGTGATCGGCGGGGCGCAGGACGAGGGGCGCTGTCCCGAGTTCGAGCACCTGTGGTACGAGCCGGCCCGGCCCGACCCTCCCGCGGCGTACTATGACAAGACGGAGGCCGAGTTCGTGGGCGTAGCGGTCGACTTTTACCGCGCCCACCCGAACATGGGCGCGATGCTGCTCGAGTGCACCGGGATGCAGCCCTTTGCCCGCGC
>DATHUZ010000612.1:0-3544 GCA_035461725.1 Anaerolineae bacterium | reverse complement strand
CCCCTCGGCTTTGGTGTCTGGCTCGCCCACTACAGTTTTCACTTCCTGACCGGGTTCTGGACCTTTGTGCCGGTCATCCAGAGTTTCGTCGCCGACCTGGCGGGGGCGGCCATCCTCGGCGCGCCCAACTGGCGGCTCGCGTCGTTGGTCCCTGAAGCCTGGCTCTATCCCCTGGAGCTCGGCTTCCTGGGGCTGGGTTGGTTCGGCTCGCTGCTGGTGGCCTACCAGGTGGCGGCGCGCGAGGCGCCGGCCCGCCGCTGGCAGGTCGCGCTCCCCTGGGCGGTGCTCGTCACGGTGCTCTTGCTCTTTGCCATCTGGCTGATGGGCCAGCCGATGGAGATGCGCGGCACCTTTCTCGCGGGGTGAGGGGAATGGAAGGTGGGAAGGTGGGAAGGCTGGAAGGCTGGAAGGTTAGCTGGTTTGTCGCTTTGTTTCTCTATGGGGCTGTGGGTGGGCAGGCGGTGTCGGCCCACGTGGGGGCGCCCTATCCTGTGTTGCTCGAGGAGCCCATGGGGCCGTACGTCGTGTCCGCGCTCGCCGACCCCGACGTGGGCGGGGGGACGTTCTACGTCCTCGTCGCGGTGGATGGGGACCCGGTGCCCGCCGGCACCGCCGTAACGTTCTGGGCGCACCCCGCCGATCGACCCACCGAGGAGCAGTCCGCTGCCGCCGAGCGGGAGGATACGCGCTACGGCGAGCGCTACGTCGCCGTGGTGCCGTTCGACGCCGAGGGGCCGTGGCAGGTGCGCCTGGCGATCGATGGCCCGGCAGGGGCGGGCGAGGCGACGTTCCCGGTCGAGGTGACCCCCAGCGGAACCGGCTTGCTCGCCACCGTCGCCTGCCTGGTCCCCTTCGGCATCGCCGCCGCCCTCTGGCTGCGCGGCACGTTGCGCCGCCGCGCCGGGTGATTCCACCCCCGGACACGGCGACGGTCACTGTTGACCACAGCGCCGCGCCATAGTATAATCAGCCAGTCGCGCCTGGCGCGTTGGCGGGCAGTAGACCGATACCACGGCAAGCGATAGACAAAGGGGTTTATGGATTACTCAAGAGTCACAGTCGTGCTCCCCACCTATAACGAGGCCGACAACTTGCCGGCCATGGTCGGCGAGCTCCTCGCGCTCCACGTGCCGGGGCTCAGCATCCTGGTCGTAGATGACGACTCGCCCGATGGCACCGGCCAGATCGCCGACAGCCTGGTCGCTCGCCATCCCGATAGCGTGGCGGTGATCCACCGCACCGGCAAGGGCGGCCTGGGCACGGCCTACATTGCCGGCTTTCGCCGCGCTATTGACCAGTCCGCCGACTTTATCGTCCAGATGGATGCCGACTTTTCCCACTCACCTGCCTGCATCCCCGAGTTCCTCGCCGCCATCGACGGCTACGACGTCGTCGTCGGCTCGCGCTACGTCGCCGGCGGGCGCCTCGACGAGCGCTGGAGCTTGGGGCGTTACCTGCTGAGCTGGTGGGCCAACAGCATCTATACGCGCCTCATCCTTGGTCTCAAGGTCAAGGACGCCACCGCCGGGTTCAAGTGCTGGCGCCGCGCCACGCTGGAGGGGATCGGCCTCGATCGTGTGCGCTCGAACGGCTATGTCTTTCAGGTCGAGATGGCCTACCTGACAGAAAAGCTCGGCTACCGCGTGCTCGAGGTGCCGATCTACTTTGAGGACCGGCGCATTGGACAGTCGAAAATGACCATGCGTATCAAGATCGAGGCCGCGCTGCGCACCTGGCAGATCCGCTGGCGCCACCGCAGCGTCCGCGATCGCCGCCCGGTACCCGGCGCCTAGGCAGGGTTCCTTCTTGCGACGGTCACGCTGGCTCCCCGACGCCGGAGCGCTCTTCGTCCTGCTGCTGCTGCCGCTGCTCCTCTTCTGGCCGGTCACGGCCGGCTCGCGCACGCTTCTTCCCGCCGACAACCTCTACCAGTGGCAGCCCTACCGCACCTTTGCACGCGAGCTCGGCGTCGACCTCCCGCCCCACAACGAGCTGCTGAGCGACCTCGTGCTCGAGAACATGGTCTGGAAGCAGTTCATCGTCGACTCGCTGCGCGCGGGGCAGCTTCCCATGTGGAATCCGCATCTCTTTGCCGGGGTGCCATTCCTCGCCGCCGGGCAGCACTCCGCCCTCTACCCGCTGAGTGGGCTCTTTTACGTCCTGCCGCTCGCGCGTGCCTACGGCCTCTTTACCGTGCTTCAGCTCTGGCTGGCCGGCATCTCCATGTATGCGCTGGCACGCGTGCTCCATTTGGGCCGCTGGGGCGCCCTCGTCGCCGCCATCGTCTACCAGTTGAGCGCCTTTTTCCTCGTCAGCGTCGTCTTTACCATGATCATCGCCGCCGCGGCGTGGCTGCCGCTCCTGCTCGCCGTGATCGAGCGGGTGATGCAAAAGCAGGAGGAAAAGGGCAGCGGCCCCTTTGTGCCGATCGTCTACATCCTGATCGGCGCCGTCGCCCTCGGAGTCCACGTCCTGGCCGGCCACCCTGAGATCCTCGTCTACACCCTGCTCGTCATGGCCTACTATGCGCTCGTGCGCCTGGTCATGGTCTGGCGCCGCGTCGGTGCCTGGCAGCCGTCGGTCCGCATAGCCATCTGGCTGGTCGTCATGGTCGCGCTCGGGCTGGCACTCGGCTCTGTACAGCTCGTGCCCCTTTTCGAGCTGGTCACGCAGAACTTTCGTGAGGGCTCGGTCAGCTACGCCGACGTCACCGGTTGGGCGTTCCCTGTGCGCCAGGTCGTCACCTTCCTGGTGCCCGACTTTTTCGGCAACCCTTCCCACCACGGCTACTGGGACCTCGTGACCCGCCAGTGGGTGGCGCTCGACCGCGCCGCCGGCACCCACTGGGGTATCAAGAATTACGTCGAGGCGGGCAGCTACGTCGGCATCCTGCCGCTGCTGCTGGCCCTCGTCGCGCTGGTACCTGCACGTTGGCCCTGGGCACGCGGCGAGCGCAAATCAGCACCGGCACAGCCGCTCGCCGCGCAGCCCGACCGCCGTCACGTCTGGATTTTCGGCGCCCTCGCCCTTGCCTCCCTCCTTTTCGTCTTTGGCACCCCTCTCTACGCTCTGCTCTACTACGGCCTGCCCGGCATCAATCAGCTCCACTCCCCCTTCCGCTGGGTCTGGCCGTACACGCTGAGCGTGGCGGTGCTGGCGGGGATGGGGATTGGAAGGCTGGAAGGCTGGAAGGCTGGAAGACTGGCGAGCAGTGCAGAAGATGGACCAAACCGATCTCCAATGTCCAATATCCAATCTCTTCTTGGGTGGGGGGCGGTCTGGGTTGGGGGCCTGTTGCTGGTCGGGCTGGGCGTCGCGTTTGTGGCGCCGCAGACGTTCGTCCCGGTGGCAGAGCGATTGCTCGGCACGTTCGAGACCGCACAGCCCGTATTCGAGAGTGCTCGCGCCTTTCTCTCCTACCAATGGCGCAACCTCCTCTACTTCGCCCTGATGCTCCTCACCTCCGGCATCCTCCTCCTCCTCTCCCGCCTCCCCATCCACCTCCCCCTCCCCAATCTACCAATCTACCAGTCTACCAATCTAC
>DATHUZ010000611.1:0-6262 GCA_035461725.1 Anaerolineae bacterium | reverse complement strand
CACCCTGAGGCAGCAGTGTCACACTGGTCGTGCCGAGTGTGTTCGTCATCCGGCGCCCCACGGGCAGGGCGCCGCTCAGGGCCAGCGCCATCTCGTTCGCCGAGCTATAGCGCTCCTGCATGTCGTAGGCCAGCGCTTTGGTGAGCACGGTCTCGAGCGCTTCGCTCACCGCGGGATTGAACATCCGAATCGGGCGCTCGTGGAAGGTAAAGGGCGGCTCGAGCCGGGGATCGCGACCTGTCAGCAGGTGGTGCATCGTCGCCGCGAGGGCGTAGACGTCTCCCCGCGGCTCTGCCACCCCCCGGTACTGCTCTGGTGGCGAATAACCCTCGGTCCCGATCATCGTGCCGCGCTGGCCATGCTCGAACACTTTGGCGATGCCAAAGTCGATGACCATCAGTCCCCCATTATTCCGGATCATCAGGTTGCCGGGCTTGATGTCGCGGAACACGACCGGCGGCTGGTGGCCGTGCAGGTAGGCGAGCACATCGCACACCTGCAGCCCCCAGTCCACTACTTCTTCCGCGGTGTGTGGCTGGCGGTGCTCGTCGGCAATCTCTTCCAGTGTCCGTCCGTGGATGAATTCGAGGATCAGGTAGCTGCGGTGGTGCTCTGAAAAGTAGTCAAAGATCTTGGGAATCGCCGGGTGAGACAGGCTGGCGAGGATGTTGGCCTCGCGCTCAAAGTTCTGGATGCTGATCCGTCTCAAGCGGGGATCGGGCGCCGTGTTGTTCATCTCTTTCACGGCGACGATCTTGGTCACGGCGGCAAAGCGCAGATCACGCCCGCGGTACACGGCGCCCATGCCGCCCACACCCTGAACCCCGAGGATCTCGTAGCGCTCTTGGAGAACTGTGCCGACGGGCAGTGTACCTTCCGGTTGGGAGGCGACTGGCCTTTCGTCTGTCGTGATCCTGCGCGTATCCAGATTGCTCACGATCTGCCCTTCTCGTTACCTCGGATGATTCATTATAACTGTAAACCCATTTTCGTGCAACTCGCTTTCACAACGCGATTAGGGCCGCCGCGAGCTTGGTGTCAATGCGAGGGAGCGTCAGCGACCGAAGCAATCTCCCTCTGTGCAAGTGGGGATGGCTTCGCTCCGCTCGCGATGACAAGCGACCTTGCAAACAGCCGTGACACCGGGATTAGGCAGGCCCCAAATACAATGGTATAATCGCGTCGTTTGCAGTCGCCGCCCGTGGCGGCTTTCGACGGACATCTGGCCCTGACGGGAGGAAACGATGCGAATTGATGGCCGAGCGTGGAACGAAATGCGGCCGGTGCACATGGTGCCCGGGTTCATCAAGTACCCGGAGGGTTCGGTGCTGATCCGGACGGGCGACACCTGGGTGCTGTGCAATGCGACGGTCGAAGACACTGTCCCACCCTGGCTCGCCGGCAAAGGCAAGGGGTGGGTAACCGCCGATTATGCCATGTTGCCGCGCTCGACCCTGGACCGCATGCGCCGCGACCGCGCCACGTCAGGTGCTCGTGGTCAGGAGATTACCCGCCTGGTCGGGCGCAGCCTGCGCGCGGCCGTCGACCTGAGTAAGCTCGGCGAGCGCACGATCACGATCGACTGCGAAGTGCTGCAGGCGGATGGCGGCACGCGCACCGCCTCGGTTACCGGTGGCTATGTGGCCCTGGTCTTGGCCATCCAGGGGCTGCTGGATCGCCAGCTCGTGCCGCCCGAGGTGTTGGTGAGCCAGATCGCGGCGGTGAGCGTGGGGCTGGTCGATGGCCGCCCGCTGCTTGACCTTCAGTACGAGGAGGACTCGGCCGCGGATGCGGACGTCAACGTGGTCATGACCGGGGATGGGCGCCTGGTGGAGGTGCAGGGCACGGCCGAGGGCGCCCCGTTCTCTCGAAGCGTGCTCGACAATCTGCTCGACCTGGCCTGGAGCGGGATCGAGCACCTGCTCACGCTTCAGCAGGCGGTTGTGCGTCAGGGCGCCGCGCGAGACGAGGCTTCGTCATGACCAGGAGACCGCTTGCGAGGCGGGGGTGCGTCGCGGCGCTCGTCGTTCTCGGCCTGATCGCCTGCTTCCTGGTCGCGCTGCCGCTCGCCCTGCGCGCCTGGGTGGGTCACCGCTATCGTGACCAGATGCACGCGCGCACGCCGGACGTGTCCCCCCGGCCGGTGGCGATTGTTTTTGGCGCCGGCTATTGGCCCGGCGGTCGGCTAAGCGATGCCCTGGCCGACAGGATGGATACGGCCATCGAGCTCTACGAGGCTGGCCAGGTGAACAAGCTGCTGCTGACAGGAGACAACCGCTTTGTCGATTACAACGAGCCGGCGGTCATGGCGGCGTACGCAGTCGAGCGCGGCATCCCCGAAGGCGACCTGGTGCTCGACTATGCCGGCCGGCGCACGTACGATAGCTGCTACCGGGCCAGGGCCATCTTTGGCGTCGAGCGCGCGGTGCTTGTCACCCAGGAATTCCACCTGCCGCGCGCCCTCTACACCTGCGACCGCCTCGGCCTCGAGGTCACCGGTGCCGTCGCAGACCGCCATCGCTACGCCCGCAGCCCGTGGTACCAGGTGCGCGAAGTGGCGGCCCTCGTCCGCGCCTGGATCGACCTGAACATCACCCGCCCGCTCCCCGTGCTCGGCGACCCGATCCCGGTTGAGTGGGATTCTAGATCAATCCCATCTCGCGGGCACGCAGCGCCGCCTGCGTCCTGTCGCGCACGCCCAGCTTCCCCAACACCGACGTGACATAATTCTTTACCGTGCCCTCTGCCAGGTGCAGCCGCGCCGAGATCTCGCGGTTGCTCAGCCCGCGCGCCAGCAGCAGCAGCACCTCATGCTCCCGCTCCGATAACGGCTCCGGCAGCCCGGCATCGGCCTCACGGGCAGGGGGCGCCACGCGCGCGAATTCGGCCACCACTTTGCGCGCCACCGAGGGCTCGATCAGCGCGCCGCCCGCCGCCACCGTGCGCACCGCCTCCGCCAGGTCGTGCCCCGACACGTCTTTCAGCAGGTAGCCCATCGCCCCGGCACGCAGCCCTTCGAAAACGTACTCGTCGTCGTCGAACGTGGTCAGGATCATCACCCGCGCGTCGGGCCACCGCGCCCGCAGCCGGCGTGTCGCCTCCACCCCGTCCATCCCCGGCATGCGCACGTCCATCAGCACCACGTCCGGCACCAGCTTGGCATACGCTTCGAGGGCCGGCCCGCCATCGCCTGCCTCGCCCACCACTTGCAGGTCCGGCTCCATCTCGAGCAGGATGCGCAGCCCCTCCCGCATCAGCCGTTGATCATCCACGAGCAGCACCCGTATCATCTCTGATATTCCCCCGCTCCCCGCGGACCACAGTCCATACGCATCAAGCTCAGGCTAGGATGGCGACGTGTGCACACGGGCACGGAGGCCTGAGCTTGCTCGGGGTTGCGCACGCACAATCATCGCCTCCCCGAGCAAGCTCGGGCCTCCATCGCTCGTAACCCGTCGATGTGAGCTTGATGCATATGGACCCCAGTCCGCGGCCCCTGTCTGCACCCCGGCACCACAACTACTCCGGCAGTGTAAGCTGGAAGGACAACTGCGTGCCGCCTCCCGGCCGCGGCGCCACGTGGCAATCCCCCCCGAGCTGCACGGCGCGCTCGCACAGGCCGCGCAGGCCAAACCCGCGGTCGCCCGCGCCCGCCGCCGGCAACCCTCGACCGTCGTCCCCGATCAACAGCCGCACCGTCCCGTCGCGCACGTCGAGCACCAGCCACGCCTGGCTCGCCTGCGCGTGGCGCTGGATGTTCGTCAGCCCCTCCTGGGCGGCGCGGTAGAGGGCCAGGCGGTGCATTTCGGGCAGGGCAGGCAGCTCGTCGGGCACCGCCTGGTGCACCGGCACCCCTGTCGCCGCTTCAAAATCGGCCACCAGCCGCCTCAGCGCACTGCCGAGCTGCAGGTCGACCGCCACCGGCGTGCGCAGCGTGGCCACGGTGCCGCGCAGCTCGGCCAACGCCTCGCGCACCTGCTCGCGGGCGGTGCCCACCATCTGCATGGCCCGCTCGGGCTCTGTCGGAATCAGCCGGCCGGCCGCTTCGAGCTGCACCGCCGTCACCGTCAGCCGGTGGCCCAACGTGTCGTGCATCTCGCGCGCCATCCGGTTGCGCTCCTCCACGACGGCCAGCTCCTCCGCGCGCAGCGCCGAGTCCTGGAGCTGCCTGTGTGCCTGTTCCAGGTCGGCCAGCAGCCGCTCGCTTTGCCTGCGCGCCTCGTCGGCCTTGACGAGCGCGTTCGCAAACACGCCAAAGAACCCAAAGCCGCCGCCATAGATCAAGATCGCGAGCAGGGCTTCCGGCCAGCCCCAGCGGGCCAGGCCAAAGCCGGTAACCACGAGCAAAAAAAGGACGATCCAGAGTACGCCCTGCGCTGCCGGCAGCAGCACCATCGCCTGGGCGCTGAGGAGGAAATTGAGCAGGGCGAATATCGTCCAGTCGGGGTGGAGCGCCATCGCTGCCGCCACCAGCACTGTCTGCAGCAGCAGGTAGAGGTGGATGTGGAGCGCGGGTGCCGGCGGTGAGGGCATGCGTGCCAGCGCGAGGCCAAACAACAGGCACACGCCGGCAACTCCCCAGCGTGCGGTGGGCGACGGGGCGGCGGCGACGCCTGTCGCCGCGACGGCCAGCAGTGTCGCATAGGCGACAATGGTCAGTGTCCGGTCCTGGCGAGTAGACAGGGCAAGCTCGGTCATGCCCGGTTAACCCCCTGTTTCTGGTGGGGGAGGAGATGCGACGTCGCCGGCCACTTCCAGCAGCTCGAGATCCGGCAGCGAGAGCACCGCCACCGCCGGCAGCCCCAGTCCTTGCCAGAAACGGACCGGATCGACCCCGGCCACCCGGCTCACGAACAGGCTCATCACCGTGCCGTGCGTCACCACCGCCACGTTCCCGGCCCGGTGCTTATCCAGTACCTGCTCGATCGCCTCGGCAAAGCGCTCGCGCGCCTCCTCGCCCGTCTCGGCGCCAAAGACCAGCTCGCCGGGCTCTTGCAGCAGGTGGATCACCTGTGCCTCGAACGCCTCGCGGCTCGGCGCCAGGCCGGGCAGCGGCCGCTCGTGCTCGTGCAGATCGTCCATCGTCTCCCACGGAATGCCCAGCCGCCCGGCGACGATCTGGGCCGTCTCCATCGCCTTGGGCTCCACACTGCTCACCACCACCGCCGGCTCATACTCCGCCAGCCAGGCCGCCAGCGCCTCGCACCGCCGCCGCCCCTCTTCCGACAGGCGCCACTGGCTGGCCGGCACCTCCCCATCCTGCACCGGCACCGAGTGACGAACGAGGATCAGTTGTCTCACGACCTCTCCCGCCGGCACCTTGGAATCTGTTTCCTTCACTTGACAAAGCCCCCATTTCCGTGCATAATACCGGGCACCCGGCTTGCACCGTACGCAGGCAGCCACCGTTGGCTCACCATGCCATCGCCGCCATCGTGCATTCAATACCCTTACCGAACACACAGGAGGTGACCATGGCAGATGCCATCGACCCGCAACTGCAGACCATGATCGACAACATGCCCGAGAAAACCGGCAAGACGCTCGCCGAGTGGACCGCCCTCCTCGCCAGCGCAGGCCTCGAAAAGCATGGCGACATCTTGCAGCTCTTGAAGGGCGAGCACGGCGTCACCCACGGTTATGCCAACACCATCTCGATCCTCTATCGTCAGCAGGCGGCTGGCGGCCCGCCGCCCGAGGAGGACCTGGTGGAGGCGCAATACGCCGGCCCCAAAGCCGCGCTCCGCCCCATCTATGACACCGTCCTGGCTGCCGTCTCTCAATTCGGCCCCGACGTCGAGATCGCTCCGAAAAAGACGTACGTCAGCCTCCGCCGCAACAAGCAGTTCGCCATCGTCCAACCGAGCACGCGCACCCGTGTCGACCTCGGCCTCAACCTGAAGGGCGCCGAGCCCACCGAACGGCTGGAAGGTGGCAACGTGTTCAGCGGGATGTGCACGCATCGCGTCCGTCTCGAATCGCCCGGCGACGTCGACACGCAGGTCGTGTCGTGGCTCCAGGCAGCGTACGACTCGGCCTGACCTATCGACAGCGACCAGGTCACCGGGTCGACCACGGCGACGGCACACCGCGCTTCCTCACCGGTACCGACTCGAGACCGGCGAGACGCGCACGCTGCTGTTCGACGCTCGGCTGCGGCAGACGCTCGACGGAGGCACTGGCGCCTCCCTCCACGTCCCCCGGTCGTTGGCTGCCCGCGGTCTGCCCGCCCACCCTCAGCGTGTCGAGCCGCACCTTGTTC
>DATHUZ010000610.1:0-2227 GCA_035461725.1 Anaerolineae bacterium | reverse complement strand
GGTCCAGAGATAGACCGGTAGGCAGATGGCCGAGGCGATGAGCCACACCCAGGGCCACGCTTGCGCGGGCCACACGCCCCCGGCCAAAAAGATGGCGTAAAAGTCGAGCGGCACGAGCAGCGAGCCGATGGCCGTGACGGCGATGCCGCTGGCACGGAGTGCCATCCGGACGCGCAGGAACCATCCGGCGCCATAGAAGGCGAGGGTAAAGAGGATAATGAAGGCGAGCTGCACAGGGGCCGGCAGCTTTTCCCAGTTGTAGACGACGTAGGTGGTGGCAGCGGCCATCAGCAGGAAGGCGCCGAGGAAGAGGAGGACGTTCAGTGTGCGCTCTGAGAGCAGGGTTTGAGACACGCGCTCCCACGTGATCGGCTCGCGCGGTTTTTTCGGCGGCGGAGCCCCCGGCGCGGCTGCTGGAGCGGCGCGCCGGGGTGCCGGTGTGGCGCGTGGGGCGCGGCGCAGGCCCGCTTCTACCTCGAGCGCCTCGCGCCTGGCAGTGAGACGGTCGCGCACGGCGTGATACGCGGCCCGGTCGACAAAGTAGCCTTTGCCGTGGGCGCGGCCCGCGACCTGGAGAAGATAGCCGACCTGCTCCAGCCTGTCGCCGATCAGGTCGGGGGCAAGCTCGGGCTGCGCGGCCTGGGCGAGACGCCCCTGTGCGTCACCGGTGCGGCGGGCGATGGTGGCGCGCAGTGAGGCGACGCGCGCGGCGGACATCTGGCCCGAATCGCCCCACGATACCACTTCGGCGTCGAGCACGGCCAGGCGGGCGAGCTGGCGCTGAAGCTCGCGCACCTGCTGTGGCGTGAGGGGCGGCGGGCGCAAGCCGAGCGCACCTTCGATGTCGTCGCGCCGGGCCTGGTAGCGGCGGCGCAGGCGCTCGCGGGCACCCTGCTCTACCTCGTGCCAGGTATCGATCTCGCCGAGCAGATAGGCTACGTGGCCCAGCTCTTCGACCTGCTCCGGCGCTCCCGTAAAAGCGCACTGCGCGCACGGGACACCGGGCTGAAGACCGGCCGTGCTACATCGAGGACATTGCATGTTGGCCTCCCCGGTAGTGATCCGAGACCAGGACCCAATCTGAATGATACCCGATCCGGGCCAGGCGTGCCTGACGCGGAGCCGGTGGGCGAGCGGCGGCTTGTCTACGCACTCGACCTGGCCTCCATGGTACCATACTATGCCTTCCAAATTCTCTCAGGACGCTGTCAAATCCTGCCAGCAGGTGGCGTCCTCCGGCACGTTGTTTGTGGTGTTATTGAATCAGAACCAGGCTGCCATTACCAGGCTATGAACTGCCAAAAAGTGTCAATCTTATGGGGTTGTTGGGTGGATACGCTGCTGGGCCTCGCGCTCCATCTCACGGAGCGCCAGCGACACGCCGCGCAGGGCACGGCGGCGGGTGCGGTTGAAGGTGCCCTCGCTGATGTAGAGGCGGCTCATGATGTCGCGGTTCATCTCGCCTTCGACATAGGCGCCGTGCAGGATCAGGTACTGGTGCCAGGCGCGCGGCGGGATTTCGTGCCGCGCCGGCTCGGCGCCATCAGGGCGGAGCTTGGCCAGTGCCTGGACCATCACCTGGCTCAGCATCTTGCCCTGGTCGAGGTGAGTGAGGAACTCGGACGCCTGCCCCGGGGCGCGGGCCTCGTCGAGCCGCCACGAGACGACGGCGAGGCCAGACAGGGTGTGGCTGCCGAGGTAAGCCAGGTCGTGGAGGTGGCGCAGGGCATCCTCTACCAGGGTGACGAATTCCCGATCGCTCACGCCCGCGGGCGCCGGCTGCTCTGAGTCGCGCTCGGTGAGGATCTGCTGCACCTGGCGCTGCAAGGCGTGCTCGCGCTCGCGAAATTCGGTGACCATGGTGGCGATGGTGCGCGCGTTCGCGTCCTGAAGGCGCATCGTTTCGACGAGCACGGTGAGCTGGTCGGCGGCGTCGTCGAGCAGCAGCAGGTCGGGCTCGCCGTACGCGGTGCCCGATTCCTTCGTGCCGAGGCCGAGTGCGCCGATCTGATCGTCGCCGGCATAGAGCGGAACGAGGAGCGCCAGGCCCTCAGGCTGACCCGCCCGTAGTCCCGAAAGCTCTACCGTCTCGGTCGCCTGGAGCTGCTGCGCCGGGAACACGTGCCCGGCCGGGTGCGCGCGCACGGAAGCCTGGCAGACAAAGTCACCGTCTTCACGGCGCAGGGCGATGAGGCCACGCCTGGCGCCCAGCGTGCGGCAGAGCGCC
>DATHUZ010000609.1:0-4513 GCA_035461725.1 Anaerolineae bacterium | reverse complement strand
GTTGACACGCGGTGTCATCTGTAACACGAGCAACTGGTCGTCTGACCGGTAGTGTTTACATTTCGGTGGAAATTCCAAATCGCGAGACCGCATCAACCATGGCCAAGATAGCCTCAGAGCCGGATGAAATCGGTGCCGTTCGACTTATTCCAGTGCGTCTCGTGTCCAAGAAAACGCATGATCGAAGGCGTATCCGGGCTTGTGCTGCTCTTCACACAATTTCCACCGAAAGAGAGACGCTATCGATAGTACAAATGAAAAGGACATGAGGACACACCAAAGACCCGGATAGTCTTCCCATTAGGGCTACACTTTCCGGGTCTACAAGACTCCTTTTCAACAGGCAAGCAGCGGAGGTATTACGTTGTTAAGATCCTCGAAGGAGAAGGGCAACGAGCATGAGTGAGCCGTTGCACATGACTGTCGCGAGGGCAGCCACTACCAGCATCGTGGGCGACACCCCGCGTAGGCGGGCCTTCACATACAAATCTCGTGCCTGAGGCAAGACGTCCGCTTGCTCAATCTGAAGCTCGACGAATCGATGCGAAACTTCTCCGCAATCCGTCTCTTGACAACATCGCTGCTCGCATAGCTCGCGAATTTGCTTCACGTCGGCAGTCGTGAGCTTGGCAGCGCCGTGCCTCTCACCGCCGACCATTGACGAGGATGAACCAATTGCCATCCTCCCCCCTCTCCCAACCCTGCGCCCCGCACCCCCACTTCCATTCCCACTTATCGTCAACTTTATAGTTTACCCACTTTTCGTGGTATAATCGACCATGCCACTCATAGATCCTGTCGCCACCGACGAGGGGCGCTTCCGCCCCTCATCACACTGCACAAGGAGACATCATGCGCAAACCATCGCCCAAAATCCCCTGCTCTCTCCCTGGCTGCCGTGCCTGGGCCATCCACGGCTCCGACCCGCCCATCTGTTCCGCCCACGCCGGCCGCAACCTCAACCCCGGTCCCGGCGGACAACTCGGCGCCCCCGAGGGCAACCACAACGCCCTCACCCACGGCTTCTACAGCCGCGTCGTGCGTGACCTCGAAACCGGACAGCCGCTCGACAACGCCGACGTCGTCAGCCTCGACGACGAGATCGCCATCGCCCGTGTCGCCCTGCGCCGCATCCTCGCCATGCTCCTCTCCGGTGCCACCCTCGGCCCCAACCCCCGCCGTCTCGATGCCATCGACGTCGCCCGTCTCGGCGGCCTCGCCTTCCAGGGAACCCGCACCATCGCCCGCCTCCTCGAGGTCAAAACCAACCTTGGTGCTGCCGGCGGTGGAGAATTCGCCGCCGCCATGAACGACGCCCTCGACGCCCTCTCCAAAGAATGGGGTATCGACCTGTGACGCCCGCCCCTCGAATCCGCCGCGGCGAGCCGGTACACGGTACACGGTACTTGACTCCAAAAAAGGAGCGATACCATCACGGTGCACCCCTCGGCGCCGCACCTCTCCGCCTCATCCCCCTTCCCCTTGCGCCGTTTCTGTGGTACAATACGCGCGGTTGAAAGAGCGAGGATGAGTGACGAGGGACGCCTATGAAGTGCTCGAACTGCGGTAACGACAACCCATCCGGTGCGCGCTTTTGCCTGAACTGTGGCACGGCACTGGCACTGCGTTGCCCGGGCTGCGCCCGAGATCTGCCCCCTGGCGCGCGTTTCTGCATGCATTGTGGCCAGCCGCAACGGCCCACCACCCCCGCCGACGACGCACAGTTGAGCCGGTTGGCGGCTGCTACGCCTGACAGTCTCGCGGAAAAGCTGCGTGCCGCCGATGGCCTCGCCGGCGAGCGGCGCGTTGTCACCGTCCTCTTTACCGACGTCGTCGGCTCCACCGATCTGGCGCACGTGCTCGGGCCTGAGGCGTGGATGGTCGTCATCAAGGACATGTTCGACAGGATCACGCCCGTGATCTATCGCTACGAGGGCACGATCGCGCACCTGCTGGGTGACGGGCTGTGGGCCTTTTTTGGCGCACCCGTGGCCCACGAGGACGATCCACTGCGTGCCGCCTATGCCGGCCTCGACCTGTTGCACGTCGCCGCCGAGTACGCAGACCAGGTGCGGCGCGAGTACGGCGTCGAGTTTGCCATGCGCGCGTGCCTGAACACCGGCCCCGTCGTCGTCGGCCCCCTGTCCGACGATCTGCGCTACGAGCACACGGCCGGTGGCCCGACCGTCAACCTCGCGGCCCGCCTGAAATTCGTCGCCCAGCCCATGTCGCTCGTCGTGACCGAGCACACCCACCGCTTCATCGCCCCCATCTTCGAGACCGAGGACGTGGGGCAGGTGTCGGTCGAGGGCGACGACGTGGACGCCGTGCGCGTCTACCAGGTGCGCGGTCTGCGCTCGGCGCCGGGCAGGCTGCGTGGACTGGCAGGTGCCGGCCTGGAGAGCCCCATGGTCGGCCGCGACGCCGAGCTCGCCACCCTGCTCCAGCTCGGCGAGGCGGTGCGTGCCGGCCTGGGCCGTGCCGCCCTCATCGTGGGCGAGCCCGGCCTCGGCAAGACACGGTTGATTACCGAATGGCGCGCCGCGCTGGCGCGCCATCCGGCGCAGCCGCCCCCACTCTGGGCCGAGGGGCGCTGCCTGTCGTACGGCCGCGGCCTCGCCTACCATCTGCTGATCGACCTGCTGCGCTCCATCCTGGGCGTCGCCGAGGCGGCGGACGAGGTCGAGACCCGTGAGGCGCTGCGCACGGTGACGGATGAACTGTTCGGCGAAGAGGCGTCCGGGGTATATCCCTATCTTGGGCACCTGTTGTCGGTCCGGTTGCACGACAGGGCGGCAGAGGATGTGGCGCTGCTCGATCCACAGGCGCTCCAGGCGCAATATCTGGCTGCCGTGCGCCGTCTTCTCGGCGCCCTCGCCGCGCGCCAGCCGCTGATCCTGATCCTCGAAGATCTCCACTGGGCCGATCCGTCGTCCACCGACCTGCTGATCAAGCTCCTGCCCCTCGCTTCCGCCGCGCCGGTCCTCCTCTGCATGGCCACCCGCCCCGAGCGTGACGCGCCCGCGTGGCGCCTCGTCACCGCGGCGCGCGAGACGCTCGGCGGCAGCCTGACCGAGATCACGCTCCATGCCCTGTCCGAGAGCGACAGCCGCCAGCTCGTCGCAAACCTGCTCCAGATCGAGGCACTGCCCGAGAGCGTGCGCGCGGTGATTCTAAAAAAAGCGGAGGGCAACCCCTTCTTTGTCGAAGAGGTCATTCGCATGCTCATCGACCGCGGAGCGATTCTCCGTCGTGGCGACGATTGGGTAGCCGGCGCCGGCATCGAACAAGTCGAGATCCCCGACAACCTGCACAGCCTGCTGCTGGCGCGCATCGACCGTTTACCAGACGACGTGCGCCACACCCTGCGCGTCGCCGCCGTCATCGGGCGCCAGTTCCCCGTCAAGGTGCTCGAGTACGTGCTGCGCGGAGGTGAGCCGCAGTGACCCTGATGGCCCAGCTCAGCAGCCTGGAGTCGGCCGGCCTGATCCGCGTTGCCCAGGTCGAGCCCGATCTCCAGTACCTCTTTCGCCACGTGCTGGTGCAGGATGCCGCCTATGCGTCGCTCCTGTCAACCGACCAGCGCCGGCTCCACCGTGCCGTCGGCCGCGCCGTCGAGCGCCTCTATCCCGATCGCCTCGACGAGTACGCGCCGGTTCTCGCGCACCACTTTGAGCAGGCAGGCGAGACACGCCTGGCCCACACTTACTTTCGCCGTGCCGGCGATACGGCGCTGGCCGCGTACGCGAACAACGAGGCAGAGGCCCACTATCGCAGCGCTCTGGAGCACAACGGCCGGCCCGCCGCAGAGCGCCATGCCCAACTCCTCGCCGCGCTAGGTGAGGCACTCTACCGCCAAAGCCGCTACGAAGAAGCGTTGGAAAGCTGGGAGCAGGCCGTCCAGCTCTACCAACGTGCCCGCGACCTGGACGAGGTCGCACGCCTCTATGCTCGCTCGGCACGCGTGGTCTGGCACCAGGGTGACCATGCCCGCGGGCTCACCCTGTGCGAGGAGGGGCTGGAGGCGGTCCAGGGCGCAGCCGAAAGCGCCGAGCTGGCTCTGCTGCTGCACGAGGCCGGCCGGGCCTGCTATTTCAACAACCAGAACGAAAGGGCTCGCGACTTTTGCCGGCGTGCGCTCGACATGGCCGAGCGCTGCGATGCGGCTGCCGTCCAGGCTGATACGTTGGCTACCCTGGGCGTACTACCCGACACGCCATCCGAGGAGGCGGCACAGATGCTCGGCCGTGCCGTCGAGCTGGCCGAGTCGGCCGGCCACCTGGAGATTGCCGTGCGTGCCCACCACAACCTCGCCGTCGCCCTGCGCGGCACGCTGGCCGATTTCGACGGCGCCTTTCTCCACTTTATGCGGGCCGCCGACCTGGCGAAAAAGCGAGGAGCCGCGCACGAAGAGATCTTTTCCGTTGGCGCCGCGATGGGTGTCGTGCTTGACAACGGCCCCGCGTCCGAGATCGAAGCACTGCTGCCGCGCCTGGAGCACCTGTATCGCACC
>DATHUZ010000608.1:0-1780 GCA_035461725.1 Anaerolineae bacterium | reverse complement strand
AAGCGGTCGCAGCGGGGCACGTGCAGCAGCGCCACGTCGGGATAGGCGGCAGGGATCAGCACGATGGGCTTGCCCGACCAGGGGTCGCGGGCCAGCTTGCAGGCGCTCTTGTCAAAGGTGTCGGTGCCCACCAGGTTGCGGGCCGGGATAAAGGGGACGCCCATCATGCCGGCCAGGAAACGCCACTGGTAGCCGGCGTTCGAGATCTCGGCCACCACCTTCACCTGGCCGCTCTCCACGGCGCGCCGGCCGCAGGGCGACAGGCCGCGCATCTCGTGGCCAAATGAGTAGGCGCACTCGACCTTGGACACGCAGCCGCCGCCGATGAGGACGTCGATGTCGTGCACGGCCGTCTTGCCCGCCACCGACAGGTCGCGCCGGCCCTGCCGAATGATCTCGTAGAGCAGAACCATGGGCGTGCGCACGTGTCCAAAGCCGCCGATGGCGACGAAATCGCCGTCGTGGACAAAGCGGCCCACCGCATCGCCCACCGACATGCGCTTGTCCAGCAGGCCACGCGGCTTGTGGTCGCGCACCCAGGCCCGGTTTTCGTCGGGGTCGTGCCAGCCCAGCAGCTCGCCCCGGCCCTCGTCCAGAATCTCCATCGTGGTTGCCTCGCGCTCTCAGTATCGGCTCGGCGTCGCCGAAAGACCCAACATGGCGCGCGCCTGGGCCGGGGTGGCGATCTCGCGGTTCATGTCGCGGGCGATGCGCACCACGCGCTCGACCGCTTCGGCGTTGCTCTTCAAGAGCTGGCCGCGCCGGTAGTAGACATTGTCCTCCATGCCCACCCGCACGTGGCCGCCCAGCAGAATGCCCATGGTGGTCATGGGGAGCTGGTAGGGGCCGATGCCGGCCACCATGAAAAGGCCCCGGCCGGCAGCTCGTCGACGAGGTTCAGCAGGTTGGCCGGTGTGGGATAGACCGAGGTCTGGTAGCCCATGACGAACTGGATCCAGTAGGGGGCGCGGATCAGATCCTGGGCGATCAGGTCGTGCACGGGCCAGTACTGGCCGGGATTGTAGAGCTCCATCTCGGGCATGATCCCCCGCTCTTGCATGGCCCGCGCAAAGGTCGCCACCTCGCCATAGGTGACGGGCATGCAGCCGTCCATGTCCAACGCCGGGCGCGGATGGGTGAGGGGCGCCGGGCGCTCTTTGAGCCGCATCTTGTACATGTCGGGACCCATGTTCAGGGTCGCCATTTCCGGGGCGGCGTCCAGGCACGACAGCCGTTCCTCAACCGACATGCCCCAGGTGCCGCCCGTGGTGTTGTTGATGATGATGTCGGGGCAGCGCTCGCGAATCAGGCAGTTCACCAGGCGGTAGGTGACCGCGTCGCCCGCCGAGCTGTACATCTTTTGCGGGTCGCGGGCGTGGACGTGCACCATCGACGCCCCCGCGTCATAGGCGGCTCCGGTCGATTCCGCCAGCTCTTCGGGCGTCTCGGGCAGGTTCGGGTTCGACTCTTTGCCCTGCACGCCGCCACTGACAGCGCAGCAGACGATCAGGGGCGGCATGCTCGACGTGCGGATGCGATCCAGCCACTCGTACGGATTGTGATAGTCCCAGGTGGGATTGGTCTCTTTCATCTGTCTATTCTCCTGTCACAATGATTCGTGCGTCGAGGACCAGCAAACCCTGGTCGTACAGGCGCACGGGATTCAGGTCCAGCTCGACGATTTCGCCATGGTCGGCGATCAGACGCGACACGGCCAGCACCAGGTCCAGCAGGGCCTCTTCGTCGCGGGGCGGCTGCCCGCGCACCCCGGCGATGAGGG
>DATHUZ010000607.1:0-3324 GCA_035461725.1 Anaerolineae bacterium | reverse complement strand
CGCGTCGTCGCGCTGCACGCCGGGCAGGGCGACGAGGTGCGCGCGGGTGAAGCGCTGGTCCAGCTCGACACCAGCCTGCTCCTGGCCCGGCTCGCACAGGCGCAGGCCGCGGTGGCGGCGGCCGAGGCGAACCTGGCCAGCGTCAAGGCCGGCACGCACCCGGCCGAGATCCTCGCGGCGCAGGCGGCGCTGCGCCAGGCGGTGGCCGAGCGCGACGCCGCCGAGACGACGCTGGCCGACGCGCGGGCCATCCTGGCCGATCCACAAGAGATCGAGGCGCGCATCGTCGAGGCCCGCGCCGCCGTGCGGGTGGCCGAGGTGCAGATCGAGCAGGCCGAGTCGCAGGTAAAATCGGCCGAGGTGGAGCGCGACCGCTACCGTGCCCAGGGCTCGATGGAGGAGAAGGGGCTCTACCAGGCGTTCAGCTACCAGGTGCAGGCGGCCAACCTGGCCGTCGAGGCGGCGCGCGCGAACCTGGCGGGTGCCGAGCGAACGCTCGCCGCGCTGGAGACGGTGCGCGACAATCCACTCGTCATCGCCAGCCAGGTGCACATGGCCGAGGCGAATGCCGAGCTGGCGGCGCAGGGGGTGCGGGTGGCGAATGCCAGGCTGGACGAGCTGCAGGCCGGCCCGTCGCCGGAGGAGGTGGCGGTGGCCGAGGCCCAGGTGGCGATGGCCGGGGCCGCGGTCGCCCTGCTCCAGACCCAGATCGACATGCTGACGCTCGAGTCGCCGATCGATGGCCTCGTGACGAGCCGGCCGGTGCAGGCCGGCGAGGCGGCACTCGCGGGCGCGACGCTGATGACCGTGGCCAACCTGGACGAGGTCAGGCTGACGATCTATGTGCCACAGACCGACCTGGGCAGGGTATACCTGGGCCAGGAGGTGGAGGTGCGGGTCGATTCCTACCCGGGCGAGGTATTTACGGGGACGGTGTCGTACATCGCACAGCGGGCCGAGTTTACGCCGCGGAATGTGCAGACAGAGCAGGACCGGGTGAACATGGTGTTCGCGGTGCGCGTGCGCCTGCCGAACCTGGGGCACCGGCTGCGGCCGGGGATGCCGGCCGATGCGGTGATTGGGGAATAGGGGATTGGGGATTGGAGTCGTGGGGGAGGGGGCGTTACGTTTCGTCTGCTTCGATGTCGTCGGGCAGGTCTTCCTCGTCGAGGAGCTCCCGGGCCTCCTCTTCGTACTCGCGGGGGACGAGGATCTGGACGGCGCCGAGGCCATCGTAGGTGATGCCCATGACGGGGCCGACGGCTTCGTACTTGAGCAGCACGGGGATGTCGGCGGCTTCGAGCTTGCTTTTATAGATCTGCGCCACGTCCCATCCCTGGGTGATCAACACCGGAACCAGGTCAAGCTCTTCTCGCATAACAGACTCCTCCAGAATCGACCCTAAAAAAGATAGGACGACACGAGCACCATGATCTCGCCCACCGCCTGGCTGACCATCAGCGCGACGCCGATCACCACCCCGGCGAGCAGGCCGGCGACGGCGAGGTTGCCCGCCGCCAGCTCGGCCACCTCGTCGATGCCGCGCGTGAGGGCGGCAAAGAGGTAGAGGGCGAGCGCGATGGCCAGCAGGGCCAACACCAGCCCCACGGCAAGCTGAATCGCTTCGGCCAGCAGGACACGCACATAGAGGTCGCGGCCCACATCCCACACGGTGGTGTTGACCACCAGCGCCGGCCGGAGCACGATGGCGACGGCGACGACGAGGGCGCCGACGACGAGGCCGACGGCGGCGTTGCCGCTGCGCAGCGCCTCCCACTCGTCCAGCCCCCGGGTGAACCACTGGAAGAGGTAAAAGGCCAGGTAGGCCGCGATGGCGCTCAGGACGACGGCGATGGCGAGTTGTGCCAGACCAAGCAGCAGTGCTCCCACGTTTCCCTCCTCATACGACGGTCAAGCGTGGAAGGAGTATACCACAAAGTGGCGCAGGTGGCAACGGTGCGTGGGAGCGTGTATACGGCTGTTGTCATCGCGAGCGGAGCGAGGCGATCCCCTGCTACCAAACTGGGGACTGCCCTTCGCAATGACACCGTGCTTTTTTCGAGGGTGGTTGACTGGACGATGCGCTTGTGATATACTGAGTGCGCTGCTCTTTCTGCACAGGATCTGGACTCGAGATGGGCTCGAGTTCGCCTCGCCCGATGAGCCTGGCACGTTGCCGGCCCGACACGAAGGAGGGTGTGATGGAAAAGCGTGCAGGGGTCGTGCCTGTTCTTTTGCTGTTCGTTCTTCTCTCCTTTGTTGCCACGCTGCCCGGCAGTGCAGCCCTGGACGCGCCTTTGGCCCCGCTGGACTGGCCCGTCGAGTGCGTCGACTGCCCCGCCGGGATCGAGCTCCTGGGCGACCACGCCCTGCGCCTCGACGCCGCGGGCAACCCGCGCATCGCCTACGGCGGCGAGCACCTCTCCTACGCCCATCATGACGGCGCCGAGTGGCACCTGGAAATCGTGGACGCCACCGACGGCGTGGGGGAAGATGCCTCGCTGGCGCTCGATGCCGCCGGCGCGCCGCACATCCTCTACGATGCGCCGGGCACGCGCGAGCTGCGCTATGCCTGGCACGACGGCGCGAGCTGGCACGTCGAGGTGGTAGATGGGGGGATCTGGTTCGGCGGCGGCGGCCTGTCCCTGGCGCTCGACGCCGGCGGCAGAGCACACGCCAGTTATTACGATTGGTTCCACCGGACGCTGAAACACGCGTGGCGAGAGGGTGCGACGTGGCACGTCGAGGTGGTGGACGGCACCGGCGGCACGATCGGGTCGACCTCGCTGGCGCTCGATGCCGGCGGTCACCCGCACATCAGCTACGCCCTGGGCGACTATCCCGCGCCGGGGCAGTTCAGCGTGCGCTATGCACGCTACGACGGCGCGGCCTGGCACCTCGAGACGGTGTATACCGGCCCCAACTGGGGAATGGAGACGTCGTTGGCGCTCGATGGCGCCGGCCTGGCCCACATCCTCCTGACACAGAAGAAGGATTACGAAGGTGAGGATGGCGCGGTCTATTATGCGCGGCACGACGGCAGCGCCTGGCAGCTCGAGACGGTGGCGACAGGCGACGTGGCGGCGCCGGCGCTGGCCCTCGACGCCGCGGGCGAGCCGCGCGTCGCCTTCGAACACGATTTTTGGGCGTTGGGTGGGCTGCGCTACGGCTGGCGGGAGGGCGGGGCGTGGCACGTCGACACCGTGCCTGACCCGGCACGCGTGGGGCGCTCGATCTCCCTGGCCCTCGATCCGGCCGGCCGGCCGCACCTCGCCTATCTCGACGAGCCGGGCTCGCCTGTGCGCCACGTAAAGCACGCCTGGC
>DATHUZ010000606.1:0-2518 GCA_035461725.1 Anaerolineae bacterium | reverse complement strand
GGTGGCCGACCGCGTGGCCGAGGCGTGGGAGGGACGCGAGTCGCTGCGGGCCGGCGCTACGACTGCCTATCGCTGGGTGTATGGCGAGGGCGACGGCCTGCCCGCCATCGTCGTGGACCTGTACAGCCGCTACGCCGTGGTGCGGACCTACGTCGAGAGCGTCGAGGCGCTGGTGCCGTGGGTGGCCGACGCGCTGCATGCCCACACGCGGCTGGATGGGATCGTGCTGCGCCGGCCGGGCGGTGAGCCGGAGCCGCTGTGGGGCCGCCCGCCGCCCGCCGACCTGGTCGTAGAGGAGCACGGTCATCTCTTTCGCGCCGACCTGGTGGCCGGGCAAAAGACGGGCCTCTTTTTTGATCAGCGCGAGAACCGGCGCTTTCTCGCGCCCTGGTGTGAAGGGCGGCGTGTGCTCGATGCCTTTTGTTACACGGGCGCTTTTGGGCTGTACGCGGCGCGCGCGGGCGCCGGGCCGGTGACGCTGTGCGACCAGGCCGAGGCGGCGATCGAGGCGGCACGCGCCAACTTTCGCCTGAACGGCCTCGATCCGGCCGATCACACGTTCGTCGTCGACGACTGCTTTGCGCTACTCGAGCGCTACGCGGCCGACGGCAAGCGCTTTGACGTGGTGATCGTCGATCCGCCGAGCCTGGCGCGCGACCGGGCCAGCCGCCGGGCAGCCGAGCGCGCCTACGTGCGCCTCAACCGCGACGCGATCCGGTGCGTCGAGGTGGGTGGACTGCTGGCGTCGGCGAGCTGCACCAGCCAGGTGTCGCCGAGCACGTTTCGTGAGGCGCTGGCCGAGGCCGCGCGGCAGGCCGGACGGCGCCTGTTGCTGATCCACGACGCCGGGCAGCCTGTGGATCACCCGGTGGCGGCGCACTTTCCCGAGGGGCGCTATTTAAAGTTCGTGCTGGCGCGGGTGCTGCCGCTCGTTTAGCCTCGCAGGCTGTCGACCGTGATGCGCATCCCGAACACTGCCCAAAGCAGTGCGACGTCGACGAGCAGTGGGAGAATCGCCCAGCCGGAGAACCAGATCACCTGCAGCACGATCGAAAAAACGGCCCCGGCGACGATGAGCCACGGGAACCACCCGGCCGGCACGGCCCAGCGCAAAAGTGCGGCGGCCGCCATGAGAAAACACACGCCGGACGCAATCCCAAGCAGGGGCGTCAGCGCGTCCAGAAGCTCTCCAGGCGGCACGAGCGTGCGCGTCTCGACGGCGAACGGCCATATCAGCCTGCCGCCGACCCACCACGGCGGCGGCGTGTCTCCAGGCTGAAGAGGAACGAGTGCAGTCAAGTTGAGCTGCGCACCAAGGAGCAGCAGAACGAGTATCACAATCCACATACGATGCCTCCATTCATCTTGTGCATTGATTGACCTCCGCAGTTATGACGGGACCTCGGACACGTGGTTGAGAATGTGTTCTCGTAAGGTCGTCTGGATGGTCGGTTGTTCCACAGCGATGACCAGGTGCCCCCCGCTCTCGAAACAGATGGGGTAATCGAGTGAAACTGGTCGCCCAGCAGGGCCTGCGCGATCAGCTCACCCTGATCGTACCCCCCACCACCCCCGTGGATCACCAACACGTCAGGCCCCGAGCCGGCTTTGGTGTACTCGACGTCGCCGTAGGGAGACGCGATGACAGTGCCTCTTGCACGCACCCGTGCATACGCACGCTTCATATCCCTGAGGTACACCAACAAGCCTACTCCCAGGGCTACAATCAATCCTGTTACAACCCACCTGACCTTCGACAACATGTCAGCCTCCTGGAGCGAAGCACTTGTACCAGGCACGGCAGATCTGCTGTGGGGGCGCCAGACCGGCACGTGTTCAAGTGTCGGCTGATTTTGCCACACCGTAAAGCAAATGTCAAGGGCGTTCTTTATGATTTTTGAACAGCGCGCATTGCATCTCGTGGATGCACAGGAGGAGCCCGGCCTGCCCAGACCGCACCGATCCGCGCTTGATCGTTCTCCGCAGTTATGCTAGAATGGACACAGACGGTAGGTCAAGGAGTAAAAGGTGACAGCTAGCGTTGTCCCGCAATACCTGGAGATGCTTGATGCGCAGCGCGAGGCCGTGCTGGCGGTGCTCGATGGCCTGCCCGAGGCGCATATCTGGCAGCGCCCGGCGCCAAAAGAGTGGTCGGTCGGCGAGATACTGTCGCACACGGAGCGCTTTTTCTCCAGCTTTTTGCCGGGACTGAGCCTGATGTGGTCGATGCTGGGATGGTACGGCCGGCTGCGGTACGGGCGCCCGTACAAAACGCAGATCGAGAACGTCTACAAGCGCCCCAACTTTCCGATGTGGACCGGCTTTCTCTGGAAACCGCGCCACACGCCCGCTGAGCCTGTGTCGCTCGCGACGCTCCAGGCCGAGATCAAAGCCGCCCACGGCCGGGTGCGGGCCTTTTACACGGGCAAGGACCCCGCCGTGCTGGGCAACATCCACGCCTACGACCCGGCGATCGGCGTCGTGAACCTGATCACGGGGCTGAAGGTGGGCATCGATC
>DATHUZ010000605.1:0-7153 GCA_035461725.1 Anaerolineae bacterium | reverse complement strand
GGTCCACCAGGGCTGCCGCCTTCTCGCCCGCCGATGAACTTTAAATTGGTGGCCTTGAGCTCGAAACTGGCTCGCGCCACGCCATCCTGTCCGGTCCACACCCGAGGGTTCAAGTTCCCGTCGGCCGCATCGCCACTCATGGTCCCTTCGACGAACACCTGCTGCCCCTTCGTTACATACGCATTGACCGTCTCGGCAAGGCCGCGCCAGCAGGTCACGCGCCACCAGGTCGTAATCTCCCAGTTGCGGCCGTTGTACGACTCTTTCCACCCCTGGGGACAGGGCCTGGCGGTTCCGCTGCGGTCCGACTTGCTAATAGATTCTTTCGTCGCGACGGAGAGGGTTGTGACGGGCGTGCCGTCAGACGTATAACGCATCTCCGGGTCGCGGCCCACATGGCCAATAAGTGTCACACGCTGAAACATGGTCGACTCCTTTCGTCGATTAGTTGGACGGCTCTGCCAGAACAAATATTCTTTTCTGATGTTACCTCAAAACGCGCTAAATGTCAACAAAAGGACAGCGAAGAATACATGCTTACGGCTCTTCGATTTCCTGCAGATCTCCCAGCGCGACCTCCAGCTCGGTCACCGTTCCGTTGCGCAGCACCGTAAGGGTTTGAGGCCGGGTGGGTTCGACGATGCGGAGATAGCTGCCCAGATCCTGGAGATTGTCGACGTGCTGCCCGGTAAAGCCGATGATCACGTCGCCGCCGATCAGCACCTCTTGCCCATCTACGGTCAGGGGCTGGTCACCCGCGCGAAGCCCCGCCTCGGCGGCGGGACTCGCCGGCACAACGCGCTGGACCAGCACGCCTTTCTGGTTCGCCGGCAGCCCCTGGGCCTCGGCGATCTCGGGGATCAGGTTGGCGCCCTCGATGCCGAGCCGATCTACCCCAACTGAGGTCAGTGCTTCCTCGTCCGGCCCACCCGGCTCCACCGCTTCGGGCCCGGTGTCGAGGGGCGCGTCGAGCTCTTCCTCCTGGCACGCGGCCAGACCGGCCATCGCCACCAGTGCCAACAGTACGAGTGCCAATGTTTTGATCCGATTCATCATCTGTCTTACCTGCCTTTCTTAAGCCGGGCGAGCGGCAGGGCGCACCGCCGTGCGCCCCTACAATTTGCGGTGCCGGCGGGGCGGGTTCGCCTGGGGCTTTATGGGACGCTCACCTCGGGGCGCTCGCCGAGCTCAACCTGGACCTCGCCAACCTGGCCGTCGCGCACGATGGTCAGGATGACCCGATCGCCGGGCGCGGCAAAGCTCAGGTAGGTGGAGAGGTCCTCCAGGCTAGCCACAGGCTGGCCGTCAAATCCGACGATGATGTCGCCGCCAATGGGGACCTGCTGTCCGTTAAGGTCCGCCGATTCGAAACTGCCCTGTAGACCGGCATCCGCGGCGGGGCTGCCCTCCTCCACCTGCTCGATCAGCACGCCGGCCAGGTCGGCAGGCAGGTCCATGGCCGCTGCCAGCTCGGGTGTGACCTGCAAGCCGGTGATGCCAATCCAGGCCGTCCCGGTGCCCGGCTGCTGCTGTGGCTGCGATCGCGGCTGCGATTGCTGGGCGCTCTGGCTGCCTGGCCGGGCCGTCAACGTGAGATCTAGTGTCTGCTGTTGGCCGTCGCGGATGATGGTCAATGTGATGGTCTCGCCCACCTCGCCCTCGCGCGCCAGGTAGGTGACGAGATCGCCAAAGTCTTCTACCGGCTGGTCATCGATGCCAATGATCACGTCACCACCGATGCTGAGTGGCAGTCCCTGCAGATCGATCTGCCGGTCGCTGCCCTGCAGGCCCGCGCGGTCGGCGGGGCCATCGGGCACCACGCCGACAACCAGCGCGCCACGCTGGCGCGGGTCCAGGTTCATCGCCTCGGCCACGTCAGGGATCAGGGTGTTGCCCTGGATGCCGAGCCAGGCATGCTGAAATGAGCCGGTCTCGATGAGGGACGGCACGACGCGCTCGACAATGATCGTGGGAATGGCAAACCCGATGCCGGCATTCGCGCGCACGGGCGATTCGATGGCCGCGGTGACACCGATCAGCCGGCCCTGTTCGTCGACCAGCACGCCGCCCGAGTTGCCCGGGTTGATCGGCGCATCGGTCTGGATGATGTCGGGGATGGTATATTGCGGCAGGCCAAAGCTTCCGGTCTGAACAGGCAGCGAGCGGCCGGTGGCGCTCACGATGCCAACGGTCATGGTGCCGGCCAGCCCGAACGGGTTGCCGATGGCAATGGCCAACTCGCCAACCTGAACCTGGGTGGAGTCGGCGAGGGGCAGAGGGCGCAGCAGGCCGGTGGCCACCTCGATCAGGAGCACGGCCAGATCGCTCTCGGGGTCGGTGCCGATCACCTCGGCGGGCACGGTGGTGCCGTCGAAAAAGGTGACCGCCACCTGGCTGGCACCCTCGATCACGTGGTAGTTGGTGACAATGTGGCCGTTGTTATCCCAGATAAAGCCGGAGCCAACCCCCCGCTGGAGCTGGGGCTCCTGGGGATCAAGAGGAAAGGAATAGCCCGGCACGTCGGGGTGAGGCTGCGCCGCGGTGGCGACCGCGACGACCTGGATGTTGACCACCGACGGATTGACGTCGGCATACACCTGCTGGAGTGTGCCCTGGTAGGCGGCCATCACGTCTGGAGAGCCCTCGGGGGCAACGGCTTCTGGTGTGGCGGTCGCCTGAGCAAAGACGATGAGGTCGGCGGGTGGCTCGCCGTTGTCCTCTTCCTGCAGTGCTATTTCGGGCTGTTCGCGATCCTGGTCGGCCGCGCGCGGCGCCTCGCGCTCGACGGGAAGATCCTCATCGACCAGGTCTACCAGCCCACACGCGGGCAGGACGACGAGGGATAGAAGCAGCAACAGGGCGATTCGGTATCTTTTCATAACTTAATCCTTTCAACCCCGGCAATGAACCGTCGAGCGCAGCGTCTGGGGCGACCGGCGGCGTGTGTTGGCAGGACAGATGCTACGACGCGCGCGCAGGCGCGGCGACGCAGCACGATCCACTTTCACTATCAGGATAGCACATGCGAGGTGGGCTGTCTATGTATCAGGATATAGAGAGGGGATACAGATTTGGATACAATTCGTAAACGCACCCCCTCGTCCACGTGGCTCTTGCCTTTGGTTCCTGCCTGTGATACACTACAGAACCGTGGATGGATTACGAAAGGCGATAGACCAGGCTGTCGAGGAGCGGCAAAATGCAGGGGGGCATGGAAGCGTTAGGCCAGGAGCTGGCCAAGGAGATGAGAGAGCTGCGCACCAAGCTGGGTGCGCGCCAGCTTGGTGCGGAGCGCGCAGGGGACGGCATCCGCGCCGGAAAGCACGGGGGAGCGCACGAGGGAGCGACGGACCTGGCAGACGACAACGGCATCGACCTCTTGTGGCCCGCCGGCCGGCAACGCGCCGGCACACGCCTGGGCGAGCAGGCGATCCAGGACCTGGAGATCGAGACGCTGGTGCATGGGCTGGCGGTTGGCAGCCGGCGCGAGCAGCACGAGATGATCCGGCGCGTGCTGTTTGAGCTGTGTGATGACGCAGAGGCGATCCGCTACCGGCAGGCGATCGCAGGAGACCTGATCCGTGACCCGCGGCTGGCCGCCGGCCTCGAAAAGATGCTGCCGCTGCTCGATCAACTGAGCGCGTACAGCATGGCCGACCGAGATATGCCGGAGCTGTTCCAGGTGACGTGGTGGCTGGGCGAGCTGGAGACGTACGTCGACTGCATCCAGGCGCTGGTGCGCGTTTTTCAGGAGACGAGCGACGAGCCAGAATCGGCGGGCCTGCGCGGGCTGCGCGACCTGGTGGTCGAGATCGAGGCGCGCGCCGGCTTTCAAAACCTGGCGCGCGAGCTGCCCCCCTTGCTGGCGCGCATTCGTGGGGTGATGAGCATCACGATCGGGATCAACCTCGACCAGGACTTGCAGCCCGTCGCGGCCACCCTCCTGTCGCTCAACGAAGAACCATTTACCGAAGCTCCCCTGCTAAAGCTGCTGCTGGGAGGCAGCGGGGGGCAGGAGAGCGTGATGCCTCTGCACAGTGTTCCGATGGTGAGCGGGGGCAGTGTGATCCCTCAAGGCAGCCGCCGGCCCAACCCGATGCTTGTGCCCCTGTTTCGCGATCTGTCGCGCATCATGGAGCAGGTGAGCAAGCCGATCGCGGCGGCCCTGCAGGAGTACGTGCACGTGAACCGGCAGTGGCTGGTGCAACTGCGGCCGGCGCTGGCGTTTTACGCAGGCGCGGCACGCCTGGCACACAGGCTGCAGGCGGGTGGGCTGCCCGTGTGCCTGCCCGAGATCGCGCCCGCGAACGAGCGCCTGTGCCGGGTGCGCGAGGGCTATAACGTGAACCTGGCGCTGCATTGGCTGGGACGCGGAATGGAGAACGTGAGTGCCGAGATCGTGACCAACGACGTCGACCTCGACGACGAGGGCAGGATCATCATCCTCACCGGGCCAAACCGGGGCGGCAAGACGACGTACACCCAGGCTACCGGCCTGGTGCAGGTGATGGCACAGGCAGGGCTGTTCGTTCCCGGCCGTGAGGCGCGTATCAGCCCGGCGGATGGCGTGTACACTCATTTTCCGGCCGAGGAAGAGCTGGACAGGGGCACGGGGCGCTTTGGCGACGAGGCACAGCGGCTGCGAGAGGTTTTTGAGGCCGCCACGCGCCACAGCCTGATCCTGCTCAACGAATCGTTATCGGGCACGCACGCCGGCGAGAGCCTCTACCTGGCGCGGGACATTGTCCGCATCGTGCGCATGTTGGGCGCGCGGGTAGTGTTTGCCACCCACCTGCACGAGCTGGCAGAGAAGGTCGAGACGATCAACCACGATACACCCGGCGACAGCAGGGTGGTGAGCATGGTGTCGTCGCGCATCGACCAGGCGACGATCGCCCAGGGGGCGGACGAGGTGGCAGAGCGGCGCACGTACCAGGTGGTCAAGAGCCCACCCATGGGCCGCAGCTATGCGCTCGAGCTGGCGCAGCACTATGGGATCAGCTTTGATCAACTGCGCCAGGCGCTGGTGGATAGAGGGGCTCTGGATGGCGCCGGGGCAGACGACGACGCCAGGTCCGCAAGTAGCACGCAGGCGGCAAGCGGGGTATAATGTGCCGATATGGGAAGAACGGTTGAGCTCCTCGCCCCGGCAAGAGACCTGGAAACCGGGATCGCCGCCATCGACAGCGGCGCCGATGCCGTCTATATCGGCGCGCCGCGCTTTGGCGCGCGCGCCAAAGCGGGCAACAGCCTCGAGGATCTGGCCGCCCTGGCTGCGCACGCCCACACCTACTGGGCGCGCGTGTACGTCACGGTCAATACGCTGCTGCACGACGACGAGCTGCCGCACGCGGTCGATCTGATCCATCGCCTATATGACATCGGCGTCGACGCCGTGATTATCCAGGACATGGGGCTGCTGGAAGCCGAGCTGCCGCCCATTCCCCTGATTGCGAGCACACAGACGCACAATCACACGCCGGAGCGCGTGGCGTTCCTGGAGGCGGTGGGCATCCGGCGCGTCATCCTGGCGCGGGAGCTGAGCCTGGACGAGATCCGGGCGATCCGGGCGGCCACGACGGTAGAGTTGGAAACGTTCGTGCATGGCGCGCTGTGCGTCAGCTACAGCGGGCAGTGCTACATGAGCTATGCCATTGGAGGCAGGAGCGGGAACCGCGGCGAATGCGCACAGCCATGCCGGCGAAGGTACACGCTGGTCGACCGCGACGGCAAGGTGCTGGCCGAGCATCTTCATCTGCTCTCGCTGCGCGACCTGAACCTGGCGCACGAGCTGGGCGCGCTGTTGGACGCGGGCATCACGTCGTTCAAAATCGAGGGGCGGCTCAAAGACGCGGCGTACGTAAAAAACGTGGTGAGCTGGTACCGGCAGCAGCTCGATCGCGCCCTCGTCGCGCGTAACCTCGTGCGTTCCTCCTCGGGGCACAGCCACGTCGATTTCGAGCCCGACGTGGACAAGACGTTCAACCGTGGCTACACGTCCTACTTTTTGCACGGCAATAAGCGAAGCGGCGAGCCGCCGGGCGCTATCGAGTCGCCCAAGATGGTGGGCGAGCGGGTGGGCACGGTCCACACCGTCGACGGGGACCAGGTGACGATAGCGACCGACCTTGCACTTCACAGCGGCGACGGACTGACCTGGTTCGATCCACAGCGCGAGCTGACGGGTACGTTGGTTAACGCCGTCGAGCCGAGGGGCAACAGGGTGCAGGTGACGGTGGAGGACACGCGCGACCTGCGGCCGGGGGTGACCATTTATCGCAACCGCGACCACGCCTTCCTGCGGCAGGTGGAGCAAAGCCGGCCGGTGCGCCAGATGATGGTTCAGTTCCGGCTTGAGGCTATGCCAGATGGGTTTCGCCTGCAGGTGACGGATGAGGACGGCAACGTCGCGGCGAGCACGTTGACAACCGAGAAGGCGCTGGCGCACAAGCCGGCGCAGGCAGAGGCGACGGCGCACCGGCAGTTGGAGAAAACGGGTGACACGCCATTCACCGCTGTAGAGGTTGACCTGGCGTGGGGCTCGCCCTACTTTGTGCCCGTATCGATGTTGAACGAGCTGCGACGCGACGCGCTTGCGAACCTGCTCGAGGCACGCGCGGCGAACCGCCCACGCATGCCTGGGGGCGTCGTGCGGAACGAGGTGCCGTATCCCGAGACGAGGCTCGACCACCGCGGCAACGTGCTGAACCGGCAGGCCGAGGCATTCTACCGGCGGCACGGCGTGACCGAGATCGAACCCGCCGCCGAGTCGGGCGTCGACATGGAGGGGCGCGTGGTGATGCGCACGCGCTACTGCGTGCAGCACCAGCTCGGGCTGTGCGACGGGGCGGGCATCAGGGCCGACGTGCGCCAGCCGCTCCTTCTGATCGACGCCGACGGGCACCGCTACCGGCTGCGGTTCCGGTGCGCGGATTGCGAGATGGAAGTCGTGTACTGACGGATTCTCTCGGTGAGCGGTGCAGGCTGTTACACAGAGACGAACGGAGACGAACGGAGATACACAGAGAGACAATGGCAGAGCTCTGGCTGAATGGAGAGGATCTGACGCTGGAGGACGTGGTGGCGGCCGCGTATGCACCGGAGCGGCGCGAGACGATTGCGGTCGGCCTGACACCGGAGGCGTGGCAGAAGG
>DATHUZ010000604.1:0-2516 GCA_035461725.1 Anaerolineae bacterium | reverse complement strand
GCCCCGCCTGCACGTCTTCCAGCTTGGAGTCGGTGGTGCCGCCGACGCTGCGACAGGGCAGGCCGTAGTAACGCGCCATCTGCGCCGCGCCGGCCGTGATCAGCCCGGTCTCGATGGCGCCGAGGGCAACGGTGCCGAGGCGCAGGTTGGCGACCGTCGACACAGTGCCATACAGCACGGGCGTGCCGGGGCGCCAGATCTGGGCGAGGACGACGTGGGCGAGGATGGTGGCGTTCTGCTGCGCCAGCAGGCCGGCAAGGGTGACCGGCGCCGTCGCGCCGGCAATCGCTTCGGGCGACATCGCGAGGGGCTGGCCGTAATCGGCGCAAATGAGCAGTCCCTCGAGCTGCATCTGGATCGTCTGCAGCGGGCTGCCGACCGAGCAGATGGCAAAGAAGGTGGGCCGCGCGCGCGACGCCTCTTTGCCGCCGGCCACGATGGCCATCATGCGCATCATGTCGAGCGTGGGCACATAGCCGTAGCAGCCCATGCCGAACGGCTTGCGGCTGTGGTGTGCCCACGCCCAGATGGCTTCGCTGTGGATCGTGGTCATTGGAATGTCGTTGGGCCACACGTCCATCTGCGAGTTGTGGATGTGGCGGCAGCCGTCGATGAGCTGGATGTGGCGGACGACATCCGCCATCGTCGCCGGGCGGTGCTCGCCGCTGTCGACGTCGATCACGTGTGTGGGGGTCCCGAGGCCGGCAAAGACAGTCTGCTCGCCGCCGATCTCGAGGCGAAAGGCCGGGTCAGAGCCGTAGAGGGTGAAGGTGGAGGGTGCCTGCTCGACGGCGCGGCGCACGAGCGCTTCCGGGATACGCACGCGCTGGCCGTCGTCATCCACGTCGGCGCCAGCCTGCCGGTAGAGGTCGCGCGCCTTGGCCCAGTCGACGTGGACGCCGGCGGTTTGTAGCAGATCCATCGATGCGGCGTGGATGCGCTCCACCTCGTCGTGGCTCAACACTTCAAAGCGGGCGGTTTTCATGGGCTGCTCCTTCTTGATAAGAGTTGTTGCGGGTCAGGCCGTCCGTCGCAAGACCCGGCCGTGGTTGCCGTCGACGACGCGCGCGCCGTCTCGCACGACGACATGGCCGCCGAGCAGGACCGCATGGATACCGATGGGTGGGGCGTCGGGCCGGGTGAGTGTCGCCTGGCCGTCGACGGTCGCCGGATCGAACAGCACGAGGTCGGCACGGCAGCCTTGGGCGACCCGACCGATCCCTTCCAGGCGCATCCGCTCGGCCGGGAAGGAGGTCATGCGCCGCACGGTTTCTTCGAGGGTAAAGAGGCCAAGGTCGCGGCTGTAGTGGCCGAGCAGGCGCGGAAAGGTGCCGAAGGACGCGGGGTTGTGAACCCCCTGGCTGGTGAGGATCGTGTCGGTCATGAACGCGCACAGGGGGTGGGCCAGGGCGGCGCGCAGTGGCTCCTCGCGTGTCTCGTCGCCCGAGTATGTGCCGAGGAGGGCGCGCGCCTGGCCGCCCGTGGCGCGCGCGACATGGACGTAGGCGTCGAACGGGGGCATGCCGAGGTGGCGTGCGATCTCGACAAAGTCGAGGCCTTCCAGGTGGGCGAGCTCGGGGTCGCCCGCCCAGAGGAGCATGATGTCGGCATAGTCGATGCCCAGGGTGAAACGGAGCAGGTCCATCTCGCGCTTGAGCCGGCGCAGGGCGGTAACGTCGACGATGTTGGCCTCGAAATCGTGCAGGAACCAGGCCGGCATGACGACGTTGACGAGCGTGTTGCCGTAGGTGTAGGGGTAGGCGTCGAATGTGACGTCGACCCCCTCCGCGGCGGCCCGGTCGATCTCGTCCAGCACGCGACGATGCGTGCGCCACGTATGGCGCCCAACAAAGATCTGATGGGAGAGCTGGAGGCGCACACCGGCTGCGCGTGCCAGGCCCAGCAGCTCGCGCACCGAGCGCACGTTGTGGGCCGTGCCGCCGATCATCGGCTTGTAAAAGGGCGAGACCCAGGTGTACGCCCGGCCGTGCACGGCGAACACGGCGCCGCGCGCCGCGACGACCTCGAGCAGTGACAGCAGCTCATCATTGGCGGCAAAGATGCCCGGCGCGTAGGCCAGGCCGGCCGAGAGCCCAATCGCACCGTCATCGAGCGCGCGCTCCAGCTCACGACGCATTAGGTCCAGCTCGGACGGGGTGGGTGCACGCCGGGCGTCGGCCAGGGCCGCCAGGCGGAGCGTGCCATGCCCGACAAAGCAGGCCGCGTTGAGCAGCAGTCCCTGGCCATCGAGCGTGTTGAGAAACTCGGCGGTGGTGTGCCACGGGTAGGCAAGGGATCGGTCGCGCATCGCCTCGGAAAAAGCATCGACCCAGGGAACCGAGGCATCGGTCACGGGCGCGGGCGAGAAACCGCATTGACCGGCGATGACGGTGGTCACCCCCTGCAGCAGAAGCGGGGCGAGGATATCAGGGTGATCGGGCAGAGGCAGGATCCAGTCGGCGTGGGAGTGGATGTCGACAAAACCGGGAGCGACGATCAGGCCGGCCGCGTCGATC
>DATHUZ010000603.1:0-10903 GCA_035461725.1 Anaerolineae bacterium | reverse complement strand
GGTCTACTCGTGCAGCTGGGCGAGAGCCTCGTCCGCCAGGACCGCATGGACGAGGCGCTCGGCACGTGGCAGCAGGCGATCGAGCTCTACCGCGCCGCCGGCAACCTCGACGGCGTCGCTCGCCTCTACGCGCGCGCGGCCCGCGCTGCATGGTACGCCGACGACACACCCCGTGGCCTCGCGCTCTCGGAAGAAGGGCTCCGCGTGGTCGCCGGTGCCCCCGAGAGCGCCGATCAGTCCCGCCTGCTGCACGAGGTGGCGCGCGCCTACCACTTTAACGGCATGTCTGATCGCGCCCTGCCGCTCGTGCGCCACGCACTCGACATGGCCCGTCGCCACGGCGCCGTCGACGTCGAGGCAGACGCGCTGGCAACCCTTGGCGTCCTTCCCGGCGTTCCCAAGGATGAAGCGCTCGCCGCGCTCCACACCGCGGCCGAGTTAGCGCGCGAGCACGACCTGCGCCACATCGCCGGCCGCATCCATCACAACCTCGGCCTCATGACCGGCAGCATCACCGGCGACCTGAATGCCGCACGCGAGCATTTCCGGGAAGCGGTGCGTATCGCCCGCCGGCGCGGCGTTGCTTCGGAAGAAGCGCTGTCTTGCATGACCGTATTTGACGTGTCGATGGCGCTGGGCGATCTGCCCGGCAGTGAGCAAGCCCTCTTTCGCATCCGGGAGCTGATCGAGACAATTCCCGATCCCGAAACGATCCGGCTCGAGGTGGACTCGATGGAGGCGAACCTCTATGGCGTCCGGGGACAGTGGGACCGCGCCGTCGCCCTGCAGCGCCGGGTGGCGGCTGGCGCCGAGCGGCGTGGCAACCTGCAGCGCTTTCTGAGCGCCGCCAGGGGGATGGCAGAGCTCGCCCTCGAGCTCGATTCTCTCGGCATCCCGATCGAGCCGGCGCAAGACAGGTGGTCGGAAGCGGAAGCCGCCCTGGAACGCGCGCTCGCCGCCACGCTCAGCGGGCTGGGCGGACGCGTGTTTCCCCTGTGTACGCTCAGTGCCATCCGGTCTCGGCAGGGGCGGCTCGACGAGGCGCGGGCTCTGATCGCAGAAGCCGAGTTCCACGTACCCAACGCCACTTACGCGTGGAACGAACAGATGCTGCGCAGGGCGCGCGCCGAGCTGGCGATGGCCGAAGGGCGTTGGGACGAGGCGCTGGTTATCACCGAACAGATTGCAGCTGCGGATCAACATTACAGGTTGCCCTGGAACCGGGCAGGGTCTCTGCGGCAGTTAGCCGACATTCACGTGCGTCGTGGCGAGCCTGCCGACCTCGAGCGCGCCCAACACCTTTTGCGCCAGGCCCGCGAAATCTATGAGGAGATAGGCCTCGACAGTTACGCGGCGCTCACGCATGAGCGCATCGAGATGCTGCGCGCCGACACCTTTGCCCGCGCACGCGCCCACAGCAAGATTGCCCAGGAGCTGGTCGTAGCCGGCAGGATCCAGGCCGGTCTCTTGCCGCGCGACACACCCCACCTGCCCGGCTGGCAGCTCGCCGCTACCCTCGAACCCGCAAGTGACATGTCGGGCGACTTTTACGACTATATCCGGCTTGACGACGCCCCACCAGAAGACGTTGGTGCCGGCGACGGCCTGCTCGCACTCGTCGTCGCCGACGTCTCTGACAAGGGGCCGGGCGCCGCCCTGTACATGACCCTCACGCGCACGCTCCTGCGCACCTACGCCGCCATCCATTCCGGCCATCCCGCCGCCGTGCTCGACGACGTCAACCGCCGCATCCTCCACGAGACCGACACCGGTCTGTTTGTCACCGTCTTTTACGCCGTGCTCGACCCCGTCGGCGGCACGCTGACCTACGCCAACGCCGGCCACAACCCGCCCATCCTGCAGCGCGCCTCCAGTTCGGAGCGGTACTCCGGCCCCGAGCCGGCCTCGCAAGACGGCGTCGAGTGGTTACCCACCACAGGCATGGCGCTTGGCGTCGTCCGGGAAGCGACATGGCGAGAAGAGACCGTACGGATCGATCGCCAGGACACGCTCGTGATCTATACCGACGGCGTGATCGATGCACAGTCGGCCACAGGGGAGCGGTTCGGAACAGAGCGCCTCTTGGCAGCCACACTCGATAGCGTGGCAGCCGGTGCGGCAAACATGCAAAAAGCCATCCTCACCCGGATTCACGCCTTTGTCGGCGACGCGCCGCGTTATGACGACGTCACGCTACTGGTGATCAAAAGGACATGAGCACCCTCACCCGCCATCTATCGCACCTTGAAACGTCGGGACTCATCCGCCTGGCGCGCGTCGAGCCCGAGCTCGAATACCTCTTTCGCCACGCCCTGGTCCAGGATGCGGCCTATGGCTCCATCCTCTCCTCCGACCGCCGCCGGCTGCATCGCGCCGTCGGGCAGGTGGTAGAGGAGCTCTACTCCGACAGGCTCGACGAGCACGCCGCCACACTCGCCCGTCACTTTGCCGGCGCCGGTGACCAGGAGCGCGCCCGCGCCTACTACCGGCGTGCCGGCGACGCGGCCCTCGCCTCCTTTGCCAACCAGGAGGCCGAAAGCCACTACCGTGAAGGCCTCGCCCTCACCGTCGCCGGTGCCGATCGCGCCGATCTCCTCGCCCAGCTCGGCGAAAGCCTCGTCCGCCAGGACCGGTTCGACGAGGCGCTCGACACCTGGCGGCAGGCGATCGAGATCTGCCGCGCCGCCGGCAACCTCGACGGCGTCGCGCGCCTCTATTCCCGCTCGGCTCGGGCCGCGTGGTACGCCGACGACACCCCGCGTGGCCTCGCCTTGTGCGAGGAAGGGCTCGCAGCGGTGGGCGATGCCCCCGAGAGCCCGGACCAGGCCCGCCTATTGCACGAGGCGGCGCGCGCTTACCTCTTTAACGGCCAGGCCGGCCGCGCCGGGCCCCTGCTCCGCCAGGCGCTCGACATGGCCCGCCGCCAGGCCGCCCTCGACGTGGAGGCCGACGCGCTCATCACCTTCGGCGTCCTCCCCGACATTCCCGGAGACGAAGCGCTGTCGGCGCTCCGCACCGCCGTGGACCTCGTGCACGAACATGGGCTGATCCACATTGCCGGCCGCGCTCACCACAACCTGGGCATCATGACCGGCGGCATCACCGGCGACCTGCACGCCGCGCGCGAGCAGTTCCGGGAAGCGGTACGCATTGCTCACCGGCGCGGCGTCGCCTCTGAAGAAGCACTCTCTTCGATGAGTGTCTTTGGCCTGTCGATGGCGCTGGGCGACATCCAGGGGGGCGAGGAGGCCATCTCCCGTATCCAGGAGTTGCTTCAGCTTGTACCCGATCCCGAGACCATCCGCCTGGAGCTCCACTCGATGCAGGCCGGTCTCTCCGGCGTCAAAGGGGATTGGGAACGCGCCTCCGAGCTGCAGCACCAGGTATATCTGGAGGCCGAGCGCCGCGGCAACTTGCAGCTCGTGTTGAGCGCCGCCGAAGAGCTCGTCTGGTTCACCCTCGAGATGCACTCCCTTGGCCGACCACTTCCGGCCCAGGTCGCAAGCTGGGCAGAAGCCGAAGCACTGGTCAATCGCGTTCTCGAAATCACCGCCGCCGGTCTCGGCAGCCGCGTGGCGCCGCGCGCGCTGCTCAGCATTGTCCGTGTGCGGCAGGGCCGCCTCGGCGAGGCCCGCGCACGCCTCGCCGAGGCGGAATCGCACGCGCGCGACTATCCCTCCGCCTGGGACGACCAGATGCTGCGTATTGCCCGTGTCGAGCTGGCAGTTGCCGACAGGCGCTGGACCGACGCCCTCGCACTGGCAGAAGAGATCGCCGCCTTTGAGCACGAGCGCGATCGCCGTTGGAACTGGGCGCGCGCCCTGCGCCAATGGGCCGAGATCCACGTCCGCCGCGGCGAGCCATCCGACCTCGAGCGCGCCCAGGGTCTACTGCGCCAGGCGCGCCACGTCTACCAGCAGATGGGCATCGAGCGCTACGCCACACTCGTCGGCGAGCGCCTCGAGACCCTGCGTGCCGACACCTTTGCCCGCGCGCGTGCGCACGGCAAGGTTGCCCAGGAGCTCGCTGTGGCGGGCAGAATTCAGTCCGGCCTGCTGCCCGAAACCATACCTGCCCTGCCGGGCTGGCAGCTCGCCGCCGTGCTCGAGCCGGCACGCGAGACATCCGGAGACTTTTACGACTTTGTCCACCTCGACGACGGCTTACTCGCCCTGGTCATCGCCGACGTCGCCGACAAGGGGGCCGGCGCCGCGCTCTACATGGCCCTCACCCGCACACTGCTGCGCACCGC
Organism: Anaerolineae bacterium; assembly: GCA_035461725.1. GTDB lineage: Bacteria > Chloroflexota > Anaerolineae > JAAYZQ01 > JAAYZQ01 > JAFGIA01. The sequence goes on along the minus strand of DATHUZ010000603.1, from coordinate 6,651 downwards.
CCTGCTCCAGTATCCGTCCAGCCCGGCCCGTGCCCTCGCCGCCGCGAACGAGCGCATCCTATCTGACACCCACACCGACATGTTCGTCACCCTCTGTTGCGCTATCCTCGATCCCGAAACGGGCACACTCACCTACGCCAACGCCGGTCACAACCCACCCTATCTTTTTGCCGCACAGCAAGCCCGAGCGCTCCATCCCACCGGCATGGCGCTCGGGATCATGCCCGCTGGGACGTGGCAAGAAGAGCACCTTGTCCTTGCGCCCGGTGACACCCTGCTCCTCTACACCGACGGCGTGGTGGATGCCCAGGGAAAAGACGAGCACCCGTTTGGTCTCGCACGCCTGCTCCAGACGGCTCGATCGAATCGTCACCTGCCGGCCGCCGCCCTGGTCAACACGATCCTGTCCGAGATCCATCACTTTGTCGGCACCGCGCCGCGCTTCGACGACGTCACCCTCGTCGTCCTGGTGCGAGAATGAGTGCCAGCCACCTCCCTACATCGCCACGGTGATGAACGACGACCTTCGACAGCGCCTGTCACAGAAAACCGCCCAGCTCGCCGCACTGCGCGAGATCGGGCGTGCGCTCAATGCCGCCTGGGAGCTCACGGCGACCCTCGACCTGATCACGCGTCGCACCGCCGGCGTGATGGGCATGGACTCTTGCTCGATCTATCTTCTCGACGCCGGCGGCGAGCACCTGGTGCTCAAAGCAACGACGGGGCTCGCCGCCGAGTCCGTAGGCCACGCATCGCTGCGCCTGGGTGAGGGGCTTACCGGCTGGGCTGCGCGTGCCGGTGAGCCTGTCGCCATCGCCGATGCCGGGCACGATCCGCGCTTCAAGTATCTGCCCGAGACAAAGGAAACGCGCTTCCAGTCGCTTCTGGCCGTGCCGCTCGTCAACCAGGGGCGTGTCATCGGCGCCATGAACGTCCAGACGCGGGCTACCCACGACTTCTCCGGCGATGAAGTCGAGCTCCTCAGCCTGATTGCCGACCTCGCGGCCGGCGCGCTCGAAAAAGCGCTGCTCTACGATGGCATGCAGCGCCAGATCGCCGAGCTGTCGGCCCTCGCCGAGGTGAGCGAGACGATCACCGCCCCTCTCTATCTCGACGACATGCTCGACGTCGTCGTCGACATGGCGGCCCGGGTCATGAAGGCCCGCCTCTGCTCGTTGATGCTGATCGACGAGGGGACGGGCGAGCTCGTGCTGCAGGCCACGCCACACATGGGCCAGGCATATCGCGACAAGCCGCCCCTCAGGGTCGGCGAGGGGATCGTGGGCGAGGTGGCGCGCACGGCCCGGCCGGCCACCGTCCTCGACGTAACCGCCGAGCCGCGCTACAGGCACGCGGCCATTGCCAGGCAGGAAGGGCTCTGCTCCCTCCTGTGCGTGCCCCTGTCGGTGCGCGATCGCGTGATCGGCGTCCTCAACTGCTACAGCGCCGAGCCGCGCCGCTTCGGTGACGACGAGATCGCGCTCCTGTCGACGCTCGCCAACCAGACGGCGCTTGCCATCGAAAACGCCCGCTTGGTGACCAACGCCGCCGTGGTGCGTGAGATGCACCACCGCATCAAGAACAACCTTCAGAACGTCGCCATGCTCCTGCGGCTGCAAATCGCCGGCGACCGCCCCATCCCTGCCCGCGAGGTGCTACACGACAGCATCAACCGCATCCTGAGCATCGCCGCCGTGCACGAGGTGCTCTCGGAGCGTGGGTTCCGCCTGGTGGACGTCCGGGACGTAATCGAGCGCGTCAGCCACGCCGTCGCGCAGAACATGCACCGCCCCGGCCTTCAGGTCGACGTCACCGTCACCGGCGACGACCTCGCCCTTCCGTCACAGGCCGCCACCTCGCTCGCGCTGGCGGTCAACGAGCTGATCCAGAATGCACTCGAGCACGCCTTCGTCGGCCGCACATGCGGTTGCCTGGCCGTCTCCTTGCGGCGCACACCCGACACGCTGCTCGTCGAGGTGTGCGACGACGGCATCGGCCTCGGAAACGACCCGGCGCGCCACCTCGGCCTCGAAATCGTCGACACCCTGATCTGCGAAGACCTGCGCGGCACCTGGTCCCTCACCGGTACCGCTGGCACCACCGCCCGCATCGAGATCCCCCTCGCCGGCGCCCAAGCCCCCACCGTCAGGTGGGGGTCCGGTGACGGCCGGCCTACCAGCGCCGGCCATGAGCCGGGTTACGAATGATGACGAGAGAAGGACACCGCCTATGCATGAACAGCTCGAGCTGCGAGTAGCCACCGCTTCCGACCTGGAAACCGTTCTCGACCTGCTCGCGGCCCAATTCAGCGAGCACGACATCGAGCTGCCCGGCCAGGCGCTGCGCTTGGCAGTCGCGGCACTGTTCGACAGGGACGATCTCGGGTTCTTTGTCGTCGCCTGCGATGGCGCCCAGACGGTCGGGCTGGCCGCTGTGTCCTTCGCCTGGACGCTCGAGCACGGCGGCAGGTCTGCGTGGCTCGACGAGCTGTACGTGCTCCCCGAGCGGCGCGCTGCCGGCATCGGCACCGCCCTGCTTCGAGAGGCCGTGCGCCACGCGGCGGCCACCGGCTGCGCCGCCGTCGACCTCGAAGTCGACCGTGACCACCGCCGTGCCGAGGCACTCTACGCGCGCGAGGGTTTTTCCCCCCTTCCCCGCTCCCGCTGGGTTCGCCCCCTCGGCCAAGAGTAGCGCCATGCGCATCCTGATCGCCGACGACGAAGCACTCACCAGGATGGGGCTGAAAGCCATGCTGCACGACATGGGCCACGTCGTCGTCGGCGCGGCGCCTGATGGCCGCATCGCCCTGCGCCTCGCGTGCGAGCTCCACCCCGACGTGGCCCTGCTCGACATCAAGATGCCCGGCCTCGACGGGTTGGCCGTGGCGCAAGAGATCGCCGGGCGTTGCCCCCTGCCCATCGTGCTCCTCACCGCCTACAGCGACCGCGACCTCGTCAACCGGGCGGCGGCCACAGCGACCGTCCACGGCTACCTCGTCAAGCCGGTGCGCGAGGCCCACCTGGTGCCGGCGCTGGAGCTAGCCTGTGCACGGTTCGAAGAGTGGACGGCGCTCCGCCGCGAGGCAGCTACGTACCGGGAGGCGATCGAGACGCGTGACCTGCTCGACCGCGCCCGGCACGTGCTGATGGCGCGCGAGCACCTGACCGAGCGGGAGGCATTCCTCCAGATCCAGCACGCGGCCCGCCGCGGCCGGCGGTCGGTGCGGGAGGTATGCGAAGAGGTATTGGCCAATGCTCTCGCTTGGCATCCCGACGAAACGGCGCTCTAGTTCCAGTCTACTGAACGCATCCAGGGCTGTGTGCACACCCGACATGACAGGAGACCAACGTGGAAAAGCGGATCAAAGAACGATTCAATGACGCCATCCTGCACGAGGCGATGGGGCGTTATGGCGTCGCGCCTGACAAGATACACTTGCTGGCCGGATTCGAGAGCTTTATGTACGAGTTCGAACGCGAGGGAGCCACCTACATCCTGCGTATCGGCCATAGTTTTCGTCGCAGCGAAGCGCTGATTCACGGCGAGGTGGACTGGCTCAACTACCTGGCCGGCGGAGGCGCCGGGGTGGCCCGCGCCCTGTTGTCGGCGCACGGGCGGCTGGTTGAAGCGGTCGACGACGCGCAGGGCGAGCAGTTTTTAGCGACCGCGTTTATCAAAGCGCAAGGCGGCCCGGTGTGGAGCCGGGGCGGCTGGAGCCCGGAGCGGTACGAGCTGTACGGTCAGCTCCTGGGCCGCATGCACGCGCTGAGCCGGGATTACCAGGTACCCGACCCAGCCTGGGCACGGCCGCAGTGGGACGACCCCCTGTTCCTGGACATCGTGCCCTACCTGCCGGCCGGGCACAAAGCCGTTGCCGACCGCTTCCGGGCGCTGACCGCCCACCTGGCGACCCTGTCCCAAGACCGGGATGGCTATGGCCTGATACATTTCGACGCCCACGCCGGCAACTTTTTCATCGACGAGTTGGATCGGATTACGCTGTTTGATTTTGACGACTGCCAGTATAGCTGGTACGCCAACGACCTGGCCATCGTTCTGTTCTACATGGTGATGGGCGCCGAGGACCCTGCGGCGTACACCCAGGATTTTTTGAGCCACTTTTTGCGCGGCTATCGCCGCGAGAACCGGCTCGATCCCCGCTGGCTCGCCGAGGTGCCCAGCTTTCTCAAGCTGCGCGAGATCGACCTGTACGCGATTATCCACCGCAGCTTTGGGCCGGCCTACCTGGAGAATGCGTGGTGTGCGCGCTTTATGGACGGACGGCAGGCGAGGATCGAGGCCGGCATACCCTATATCGACTTTGATTTCGAGTCGCTGGCCGGGTTGCTCTGAATGGCTAAAATGGTCGTCACCGCCGATTTGACAAACAACCGCTTATAGAGTATAATCCACCCTGAGGTCCGAGCCGCCTTGATGCGGCCCGGCCGAGACACAATCGAACACCGGGCCGCGAAGCCCTTGGCATGGAGCGCAATGCTCCGTCCCAGGGGCTTTTTCTATTGTTTCAGGAGACGAGAATGACAACGCGCTATCACATCCCAACCACGCCCGCACCGGCCCCTTTCGAGTACCCCGCCAGGTTCCGGCTGGGAGAGGGGGACGATTACGTCAAATATGGCCACGCGCCGTTCGAGCAGGGCAGGCGGGGCGGCGACGAGCACTGGACCGCGCAAGTGATCACGCAGACGTGGTACCAGGCCGAAACCGGGCGCATTCCCATCTCCGGTGCCGGCTACGGCGGTCCCTTCGCCGGCCGCGGGTTCGACGCCCTCTGGCTCGACATGTCCGAGATCGTCCGTCCCACCCGCGACGGCATCCATGGGCGCGAGTACATCTCGACGGCGGTGCGCATCGGCCGCCGGCTGCCGGCGCTGTCGTTCGCCGCCTCGGGTGCGTTGCTTTCCACCCTGCCCCCCGGGATAGAGCTGCCGATCCCGGTGATTTTCGATCCGGTGCCCCAGCCCTTGCCGGGCACCGGGGCGCGCCTCGCCTTCGTGCGCGCCGCTCACTCGCTCGGCACGCTGGCCCTCGTGCGACCTTGCGACTGGCTCGACGACATGGATGCCTACCACAGCGCCGTCGCCCCTCTCCTCACCGCAGGTGACGACCTGCCGGTGGCTTGGGTACGCGTCGCCCGCCTGGTCGAGATCGAGGCGACCGGCTGCCGCGAGATACCCGCTCTGCTCGTCCTGGCGGATCGCGTGCGTGCGATCAACCCCGCCGCTATCCTGGTTCTGCGCCTGCCACTCTCACCGGATAGCGCCGAGTGCATAGAACGCGCTGTCGCGGCCGACCTCGACGCTGTGCACCTGTACGCCGACGAGGTGGGGCACGAGCAGGAAGCAGGCGACGACGGCCGGTCTCTTGTCGAGGCCTTGATCGACGTGCACGCTCGGTTGGTGGCGTCGGGCCAGCGCGATCGGATCGCCATCCTCGCGAGCGGCGGAATCGCCGCCGCCGAGCACGTCCCCAAGGCCCTCGTGTGCGGCGCTGACGCCGTCGCCGTCGACCACGCGCTGCTCGTGGCGCTCGGCTGCGCCCTGTGGGCCGATGTGCGCTATCCCTGCCCCGTCGAGGACCGCGAAGTGGACCCTGCGTGGGGCACGCAGCGCATCGTCAACCTGATGGCCGCTTGGCGCGACCAGCTCCTCGAAGTGCTCGGAGCGATGGGTATGCGCGAGGTACAGCGCCTGCGCGGCGAGCTGGGCCGCACCATCCTTCAGCGAGACGAAGAACGTGCCTTCCGCAGCCTCTTTGGCTCCGTCTCCACCGGTCATCGCGCCGCCATGAGCCCCGAGCCGGGCGCGGGCGAGATCGAAGGTGACCTGCGTTGGCCCGCCGAGTTGATCCTCGCCACCGCCGAGCAGGCACGCACCGCTCGCCCTCCCGAATCGGGCCTCGAGTACCGCGTTGGCCGCTCGGGCGGCGGCTTTGACCGCCTGCGCTTCCATTTTGAAGTGGCGACTGACAAGGGACAAGGGGCAAGTGATTCCACCCGCTCCCCGATACCCGCTTCCCTTGCCCTGGACCTCAACCCCGCCGACCCCACTCGCCCCACCATTCGCCTCCCCCAACCCTGGTATGGTGCGGGCATGTCCTTTGGATCGATCAGCCTCCAGACGATGCTCGCCCGGGCGCGGGCGGCGCAAATGTGCGGCTCGTTCACCTCGACGGGTGAGGGCGGCTACCCCGACGATCTGCTGCCCTACGCCGACCAGATCATCACGCAGGTGGCAACGGGCCTGTTCGGCGTGCGCGAGGATACGATCCAGCGCGCGCGCATCGTCGAGTTCAAATACGCCCAGGGGGCCAAGCCCGGGCTTGGCGGTCACCTGCTCGGCAGCAAGGTCACGCCGGGCGTCGCGCGCATGCGCGAGGCGGTGCAGGGCACCAGCCTCTTTTCGCCCTTCCCCTTCCACAGCGTCTACTCTGTAGAGGACCACAAAAAGCACGTCGATTGGATCAAGACCGTCAACCCGCGTGCCCTCATCTCTGTCAAGGTGTCGACACCCACTGACGTCGACATGGTTGCCGTGGGCAGCTACTTTGCCGGCGCGCATATCATCCACCTCGACGGGGCCTATGGCGGCACCGGCGCGGCACCCGAAATTGCCAAAAAGAACATCGCCA
>DATHUZ010000602.1:0-3996 GCA_035461725.1 Anaerolineae bacterium | reverse complement strand
ACCCTGGCAGCCACTGGATTAATACCCCAGCCTTTGCTCGACGGCCTCGACGAGTCCGAGTCGTGGCTAACCGTCGAGCGCGGCCCACTCTCTCGCTACACCGATCTCGCGCGTGCCTTCGGCCTGTTCGATCTTTACCATGCCTTCTGGTTTCGCCTCCTCCTCACGCTGGTTGCACTCGTCCTCCTGGTGCGCACTGTCGACGCTGCAGAATTGGCGTGGCGTGCCGGCCGGCGGCAAGAATGGCCGGCACTCACCCGGCTGCCCTGGCTCCGGCACGCGCACCACGCGGATCTGGCACTCCCAGTCGCGCCCGATGACACCCGACAGCCGCTGATCGACCTGCTCGAGGAAGAGGGTTACGACTGGAAAGAAGTGGCAGGGAACGATGGATACGAGCTCCTGGCCGCCTATCACCCCCGCCGGCTCTGGCTGCGCCCGCTGGCCTATGCTGCGCTGCTCGCTGCCGGCGCCGGCTTTCTCGTGTCGGTGGCGTGGGGCTGGCAAGGCGAAGCGTGGCAGCCGTTGCCACTCGAGATCCAGGCCGTGGGTCACGGCACTTCCGACGCGGTGCGCCTCGACGCCTTCGATCTGCGCTTTGACGCCAGGGGCCGCCTCGTCGACCATCGCAGCCGCGTCACCTGGCTGCGCGATGGCGCCGATCTGACCTCCGACGTGGCGAGCGTCGGGCGGCCCGCCCGGCTCAACGGGATCGCACTCAGGCAAATCTCTTATGCACCCGCCGCACGCCTCCGCGCCCGGTCAGAAGATGGACGCTCGTTGTTTCTCCAGGTGCCGGGGCAGCCCACTCAGGGTCGCGAGGTCGTCACGGTCCGCTTTCTATCTGCTGACGACCAACCCCTCGTCTTTTTGCCGCAGAGCGAGCGTTTTTTCAGCCTCGTCTTTGAGCCTGACTGTGCTGCGGGCGGGCCCGCGGTCGACGTTTATCGAATTGAGCCCGGGGGGCAGCAGCGACAGCGCGTAGCCACGCTGCGCGACAGTGGCCCGGTCACACTCGACGACGTGCAGCTCGAAGTAGAGCTTGTTTACGTTCCTGTCCTTCGCCTCGACTACCGGCCAGGTGTGAGCGTACTGTTCGCTGGCCTGGCCGTGGCCCTGCTGCTCCTGGCCGCGATCGCGCTGCTTCCCACCAGGCTCGTGTGGCTGGCTGCCGTGCCTGGCAGAAACGGCACGACACAGGTCGAGTACAGGATCTTGCCGGGGATAGGCACCCAGCGTCACCTGCGTTCCCTCGTCGCCCGGCTGGCAGAGGTCGTCGGAAGTGACGACTGAAGCCTCGGTAGCGGCTCTCTCAGCAGCCGGAGTGCTGCTCCTTGCCCTGGCCGCCGCGGCCGGCGCTCTACACCCATTTCCATCCATACGCCGCGGCCGCCTCATGGCTCCTGCCGGCAGGGCGGCGTCCATTGTCATCCTGACCGTGGCCGCTCTGCTGGTCGCCACGCTGTACGGCGCGCCTTCACTTTTCGATCCACGGTTGGTCGCACTACCCCTGACCCTGGCCGCCTCGGTCATACATTTCGCACTGGCCCTCGTCCCTGGCCGGTCGGCGGGCGTGTGGCACGTCGACGCGCTTCTGGCAGGCTTGCTCGCGACCGTGGTGGCCACAGCGTTCGCCGCGACTGCCTCTGACTGTGCCCGACGCGCACTTGGCTTTTTCGTCGAGTGGACGCTTTACCTCTTTGGTAGCGGAGCCCTTTTGGTAGCTGGCGGATCTGCTGTCGTCGCACTGACCGGAAGAGGCGGGGGGCCATGGATGGGTGCGCAGCAGGCGCGGCCGATTTTCGCCCCGGCTCTCCTGCTGGCACTCGTCACCCTCGGTGCTGGCCTCGTCACCGGCACGTGGTGGGCGTGGCAAGCGACAGGGACACCGCTCACGAGCGACCAGCGCCAGGTGTGGATGGCGGTCTCGTGGATCGTGGCCGGCATGGCGCTCGTTGCCGGCGAGCTGGAGAATCGTGCGGAGCGGTGGACGGCGGGGCTTGCCGTTATGGCCGCGTTGATCGTGATTTTCGGACTGCTCGTCGTGCCTGATCTCTTACGGCTGTCGGGCGGGTAACCGGCAAAGTGGAGGAGGAAACAGCGATGGAACCGGTGATCATTGGCGTCGCGGGCGGCACCGGCTCGGGCAAGACGACCGTTGCGCAAGAGATCCTTGTCCGTGCTGGCGCGCATCTGATCACGTTCATCCAGCACGACGCGTACTATCGGGACCTGAGCCATCTGCCACGAGAAAAGCGCGCGCTGCAGAACTTTGATCACCCTGACGCGCTTGAGAACAGCCTGCTCATCGCGCATCTCCAGTCGCTAAAACAGGGACGCGCTATCGAGATGCCCGTATACGACTTTACGACACACACGCGCACCGACGAGACGCTGCGCATCGAGCCTCACCGCGTGATCCTGGTGGAAGGAATCCTGATCTTTGCCGATGCGGCGCTCCGCGCGCTCATGGACGTCAAGATCTATGTCGACACCGACTCTGATATCCGCTTCATCCGCCGCCTGCAGCGCGACATAGCCGACCGTGGGCGGACGATGGAGTCGGTCATCCACCAGTACCTGGGCACGGTGCGCCCGATGCACGAAGAGTTCGTTGAGCCGAGCAAGCGCTACGCCGACGTGATTATCCCGGAAGGTGGCTTTAACGAGGTGGCCATGGAAATGGTGGCGGCGCGTATCAAGAGCCTCCTTGCTCATGCAGAGTAGCCATGCCCCACCTGGATGCAGGTTTGACGAATCGAGCATTATATGATAATATGCTGCCTGGTCGTGCTAGACGGGGAGGTGGCGGCGCCCTGCACCCGCAATCCGCCATAGCGGGGTCGAACTCCCCCTCGAGGGCTTACGGCTGGTCGGGACTGCCAGGCTAAGCGGCGAAGAAGGTTGGGTCCTGCGCGGCAGGAGCCTGTGAACCCCGCCAGGTCCGGGAGGAAGCAACGGTAAGCGGTCACTTCTGGGTGCCGCAGGGTTGCCTGGCCGGAGCAGGCTGGTTCTGGCAAGCCGGCTGGTACTGCTCGACAGGGGGTGCACGACCAGCACTTATTTCCAAAGCTGGGGATGAGCCAGGGGATTACGCTCAACTCCAGCTTCTCTTTTTCGGAGAAGGAGTGAGGGGAGAAAGGGACACGGTCGTGGTCGTGGGAGGTGGGCCTGCCGGCCTGATGGCCGCCACCCAGGCACGGATCGCGGTGCCAGGTGTACACGTTGTCCTGCTGGAGCGCATGCCGCGCCTCGCCACCAAGCTGCGCATCACCGGCAAGGGGCGCTGCAACCTGACCAATAGTGCCGAGCTGGATGAATTCATGGCCCACTTTGCCTTCCCCGATGAAGCCAGGGCAGATCCCTTCTTCTTGCGCAATGCTTTTGCACGTTTTTTTGCACCAGACCTTGTCGCTTTTTTCGCCTCCATCGGCGTCGAAACCGTGGAAGAGCGAGGAGGGCGCGTGTTCCCTGCAAGCAACGATGCACACCACGTCGCCGACGCACTTGCCGGCTATGCACAGAAACATGGCGTCGAGATCCGCTTGCGCAGCCGCGTGACCGAGTTGCTGCGCCGAGAAGGCAGGGTGACCGGGGTCGTGCTCGAGGATGGCGAGCGCATGACCGTGGGTGCCATCGTGATCGCCACCGGCGGGGCCTCGTACCCCGGCACCGGCTCGTCGGGTGACGGCTACCGCCTGGCACGCCAGGTAGGGCACCACGTCCTTCCACCTCGCCCGGCACTCGTGCCGCTCGTGATCGCCGGCTCTGAGCCGAAGCGGATGATGGGCCTCAGCCTGCGCAACGTAGACGTGCGCCTGCTGCTCAACGGCGTCGAGTTCGCACGCGAATTTGGCGAGATGCTCTTTACCCACTATGGCGTGTCGGGGCCGATCATCCTGACGCTCAGTGGCCCCGCCGTGCAGCGCCTCGGCAAGGGCAAGGTGGATATGTGTATCAACCTCAAGCCGGAGCTCGACTCGGACTAGCTCGATG
>DATHUZ010000601.1:0-6108 GCA_035461725.1 Anaerolineae bacterium | reverse complement strand
CTCCGTGATCTTCTCAACTTTGCGCAGGCCAATCCCGCTTTTAGCTACCAGGGTGCCTACGTGGTCGGGCGCGTCATCGGCCGCGAGCCGACCAATATTCAGCGCTACATCACCCTCAACGCGGGCCGAGAAAGCGGGATCGAGCGCAACATGCCGGTGATCACAGATCGTGGATTGGTGGGGCGCATTTCAGCCGTCGGCAACGGCTGGTCGCGTGTGCTGCTGCTCATCGACACCAGCAGCTCGGTGCACGCGCTGACGCAGAGCACACGTGCCAGTGGGCTGGTGGAGGGGCAGCCCGATGGCACCCTCCGCATGCGCGCCATCCCACAGGCCGATACCGTGAGCGTCGGCGATATTGTGTTTACGTCGGGGCTCGGCGGCAACTTTCCCCGCCAGATCCCCATCGGACAGGTGACCGGGGTAGAGCGCAAGGACTATGATCTCTACCAGACCGCCACCGTGCAGCCCACCGTCGACTTTGACCATCTGGAGGTGGTGCTCGTGCTCACCGAATTTCAAGCGATGGATCCCGACCAGGAGGTAGGGAACGAGGATGAGCAGCGCTAGGCGAGTGGAGCGGAGATGAGATGACCATCTACCTGGTCGTCCCACTCTTGCTCGCGACCGCCCTCGTCCAGTCCACGATCGTGGCCCACGTCGACGTGTGGGGGGTGTTTCCCGACCTGCCACTGCTGTGGGTGGTGAGCTGGAGTCTGCTCAGGGGGGCGAGGCAGGGTATCGTGTGGGGGTTCATCGGAGGGGTGGCGCTCGACCTTTTTTCCGGTGCCCCCTTTGGCGCCGCCACGCTGTCGATGATGGCCGCCGGGTTTCTCTCCGGGCTGGCAGAGCCCACCGTTTTTCGCAGCCACCTGGCGCTGCCCCTCGTCGCCGCCTTTGTGGCGACCCTTGTATTCGACCTCGTTTTCCTCGCCGTCATCCGCCTGTCGGGCGGCACGGTGGTGTGGGGTGACACGCTGCTGAGGCTGGTGCTGCCGGCCGCTGCCCTCAACACGGTAGTGATCCCGGTCATCTTTGTCGTCACGCGCTGGCTGTCGAAACGGTTCAGCGGTGGGCAGATCGAGTACTAGCATGAATCCAGCACGGCCTGGTCGCCGGGACTTGCGCATCCTTGTCTATCGCCTCGCGCTCGCGCTCGCATTTCTGGTGCTCGTGGGCCGCCTGGGTGCCCTGCAGATGACGCGCGCCGAGTACTACCAGGAAGCTGCTGACGTCAACCGCTTTCGCCTGGAGCACACGCTTGCCGCGCGAGGGGTGATGTACGACCGGCGCGGGCACCTGTTAGTGCGGAACATGCCACGCCTCACGGTCAGCATCGTGCCTGCCTACCTTCCCGAGGACGAGGTGGAGCGGCGCGCCATGCTTTCGCGCCTGTCCGAGCTGATCGACATGCCGCTCACAGCGCCTCCCGCCAGTGCCGAGATTCCAGGCAGGCTGGCGCACACTGTGCAGCACGCGTCCACCCGTGCCCCGGGCATCCTCGACATCCTCAAAGATGCCCTTCTCGCGCCATACCGCCCGGTATTGATCAAGTCGGGCATTGCCCGTGACGTGGCGATGATGCTCGAGGAGCAGCACCTCGACTGGCCCGGCGTGCTCGTCCAGGCCGAGGCGGTGCGCGACTATCTGTACGGACCACTCACGGCCCACATCCTGGGCTACATGGGGCCGGTTCCCAGTGAGCGGGCCGCGGCGTACCAGGAGGCGGGATACGATGCCAGCCGCCACCTGGTGGGCCTGCAAGGGCTCGAATACTCGCACGAGGCCGAGCTCCGGGGCGAGGATGGTCAAAAACTCGTCGAGGTGGATGTGTCCGGGCGCCAGGTACGGACGGTCGGCGAGCCGTCGGCGACGGTCCCCGGCTACAACCTCAACCTGACGATCGACCTCGACTTGCAGCGTACGGTCACCGATATCCTCCAGGCGCAGTTGACGAGCCTGGGCAAAAAAGAGGGGGTCGTCATCCTCATCAACCCGCAGACGGGCGAGGTTCTCGCGCTCGTGTCGCTGCCGAGTTACGACAATAACGCGTTCACAGGCGGCATCTCGTCAGAAGTGCTGCAAGCGCTGCTCGCCGATCCCTCGCACCCGCTGGTGAACCACGGCATCTCGGGCATGTTCCCGCCGGGATCCACCTTCAAGCTCGTCCCCGCTACGGGGGCCTTGGAAGAAGGTGTGGTGACCACCGCGTCGCGCTTGTCGTGTGGTGGCATCCTCTGGCTGCCAAACTTCTACTACCCTGGCGATCCCAGCCTGGCGCAGCCCTTCTACTGCTGGATCCACCACGGCTACCACGGTTCTCACGGCGCGCTGGGCATCGTCGCGGCGATAGGACAGTCTTGTGACATCTATTTCTACCAGTTGGCGGGGGGTTACCGCGATCGATTCCAGGGCCTCGGGCACGAGCGACTCGCCTATTACGCCGAGCTGCTCGGTTATGGCCGGCAATCGGGCATCGATCTGCCGGGAGAGACGACAGGCCTGGTGCCCGACCCACAGTGGAAGCGGGCGAATTATAACGAGTCGTGGGTGACGGGCGATACGTACAACATGGCCATCGGGCAGGGATACGTGCTCGCGACTCCGCTGCAGGTGGTGAACATGACGGCGGCGGTGGCGAATGGTGGGACGCTCTATCGCCCGCAGATCGTGCACCAGGTGGTCGACGCCGGGGGACGCATCGCGCAGGCGTTCGCGCCAGACGTCATCCGCAGCGTTCCCGTGTCGGCGGAGAACATCGATATCGTCCGCCAGGGAATGCGCGCGGCGGTCTCGGGGGCCGGCGCCACGGCGCGTGGGATCAATGTGCCGGGTGTGGCGGTGGCCGGCAAGACAGGCTCGGCCGAGTACTTTGCCGACGACGACCGGGATGGCCTGCCCGATCGAAACAAGGATGGCACCCTCCCGACGCACGCGTGGTTCACCGCCTTTGCGCCGTATGACAATCCCGAGGTCGCGATCGTCGTCTTTGTTTATGGTGGAGGTGAGGGATCGGGCACGGCCGTGCCTGTGGCGAACGAGGTGCTACGATACTATTTCAGCCGCGAGGCAGGGGGCACCATGCCATGAATCAAAAAGGCGGGCCATCGGGCTCCCGTCTCGTCTCCTGGCTCCTCCTGGCGGGCCTGCTCGTCGTGGCGCTTGGCGCTGTTGCGGTGGGGGCTGTGGTGCTGCGGCGACAGGCAGCCGAAGTGACAAGCCTGCGTGCGCAGGTCGACGAGTTGGCGGCCCGTGCGCGCCTGGCAGAGGCAGATGCCACCACGACAGCGCTGGACGATAGGCTAGCGGCGCTCGAGCGTGCAGCGTCGCTCGCGGCACAAGCCACGGCCGAGCCAGCAGCCGCGCCTGCGACAGTTGTGCCGGAGGCGTGCGCCGATCCGGCTCAGCAGGCAGCGCTCGCCGGGCGGATTGAGGAGTTGGAGCGCCAGGTGGCTGCCCTCGCCACGGCGAATGTAGTCCCCGGCCCATCGACCGGGGACGGTGGCGTGCCCGAGACCGGGCCGGACGAGGCGCCAGGTGGCGCGGCGCCGCAGGCGCTGCCCGGCACGGTGAGGCTGGCCGTCGAGCCACAGAAGCAGCGCCACAATCTGAGCTGCGAATCGTGCGCCGCGGCGATGGCGGCGCGCTACCACGGGGTGGACGTGAGCGAGGAGGACGTGCTGGCCGCGCTTTCGCGTCACGACAACCCGCACCTTGGCTTCCGCGGGAACGTGGATGGGCCGACGGGTGGCACCGTCGATTACGGCGTGTACGCGGCGCCGGTTGCCGCCGTCTTGTCAGACTTGGGGCTGAATGCACGGATAGTAGAAGGTGGATTGGCCGGCATCCGGGCCGCGCTCGCGCGTGGCAACCCCGTGGTCGCCTGGGTGACGTACGATTGCCTGGTCAGCACGCCGGTGACGGTGACGGTAAATGGAGAGCCTATTGTTCTCGTGCCTTACCAGCACGCCGTCGTGGTGACCGGGTACGAGGCCGGCGGCGTGTGGGCCAACGATCCGTGGGACGGCGGCGAGGAGTATTACCAGGAGGCCAACTTTGAGCGTGCCATGGGCTATTTCTCAGACATGGCGATCGAGGTCGCGGCACCGGGTGATTGAGTCACGGATAGATAGAAGATGGACAGAATAGAGGAACCTGTCGCGGGTGCACATCGAGGAGTGATCATCAGGGGCACGAGTGACGGGCTGGTCATCAGCCTGGGAACCGGCCCACTGAGCGCGCTGTTGGAAGAGGTCGATACGCGCCTCCAGGCCAAGGCGTCTTTTTTTCGCGGCGGCCGCGTGTCACTCCACACGGGCGACCGCGCGCTGACGTCCGAGCAGTTGAGCTCGATCGGCGGGCTGTTGGAAGGGCTGGGGATGTCGTTGTGGGCGGTGGAGAGTGATCACCCGACGACGTGCATGGCGGCCGAAGAGCTGGGCCTGGAAGTAGTGGCGCATGACGCTGTGGCGGCGCGTGCCGAGCCGGTGCCTGCGGCGACGCGCGACACGATGGCAGGACTGGTGGTGCGGCGGACGATCCGGTCGGGGCAGACCGTGCACCACGCCGGTCACGTAGTCGTGATCGGCGACGTCAATCCTGGCGCCGAGATCGTGGCCGGAGGCGACGTGGTGGTGTGGGGCAGGCTGCGGGGCACGGCACACGCCGGTGCGATGGGCGACGAGGACGCGGTGATCTGTGCACTGCAGCTCACCCCAAGCCAGCTCCGCATCGGCTCGCTCATTGCCCGGCCCCCGGAGCGGGGAAAACCACCCGACGTCCCCGAGTTGGCGAGCGTGCAGGATGGGCAGATCGTAGTCGAGCGCTGGAACGAAACAGGATAGGAGCAGGCAGATGGGTGCGACGATAATCACTGTGACTTCGGGCAAGGGAGGGGTAGGCAAGACGACGACGACGGCCAACCTGGGTGTCGCACTGGCGATGTTGAGCCAGCGGGTGGTGGTGATCGATGCCGATATCGGCCTGCGCAACCTCGACGTGGTGATGGGTCTCGAGAACCGGATCGTCTACGACCTGGTCGACGCGGTGGAGGGGCACTGCCGCCTGCGGCAGGCACTCATCCGCGACAAGCGGCTGTCAGAGCTATATCTTCTGCCGGCGGCACAGAAGCGTGACAAGTCGGCCGTCAACCCCGAGCAAATGGTCGATCTCTGCCGGGAGCTGCGGCCCGATTTCGACTTTATCCTGGTCGACTCGCCGGCGGGGATCGAACAGGGCTATCGCAACGCTGTGGCACCCGCCGATAGGGTGGTGATCGTCACGACGCCGGAAGTGTCTGCCGTGCGCGATGCCGATCGGATCGTAGGCCTGGTCGAGGCGGGTGAAAAGGGACCGGCGATGTTGATCATCAACCGGCTGAACGCCGAGATGGTGCGCCGCGGGCAGATGTTGAGCACCGACGACGTGGTGGATCTGCTGGCGATCGACCTGCTCGGCATCGTACCGGAGGACAAAGAGATTGTCATCTCGACCAACCGTGGGACGCCTGTGGCGCTCGATGGCAAGACGCCTTCGGGCCAGGCGTTCCGCAACATCGCGGGGCGGCTGATGGGCCACGATATCCCATTCATGCCGCTGGAGGGGTCACAGGGTGTGTTGGGCCGGCTCACCCGGCTTTTTCGTAGCTAATCGCACGTTGACTGATTGCATGTTCGTAGACGTGGGACGTCAGGTTCGTAGGGACGGCTTGGGCCGTTAGTCAAGATCCTGGATAGGCCAGGGCGGCCGCGAAAGGAGAGGTGAGGATGGGCTTTCTGGAACGATTGTTTGGGCGCCAGGAACCGGCGAGCAGCGAGGTTGCCAAGGAGCGCCTCAAGCTGGTGTTGGTGCACGACAGGGTCAAGCTGTCGGCGGCGATGCTCGACCAGATGAAAGACGAGCTGATCACGGTGATCTCGCGCTACGTCGAGATCGATCCGTCAGGAGTAGAGGTGACCTTTACCCAGAGCCGGCGCGAGAGCCGGCTGACGGCGGACATTCCTGTGGTGGGCCCGGCAGGACGGACGCGGTCGCCACAAGCAGCAGCCGGTGTCGGGAGTCGAGGGGATGGCTAGGCGCCAGTGGCGCAACTTTGACTACCTGCTGTTG
>DATHUZ010000600.1:0-5203 GCA_035461725.1 Anaerolineae bacterium | reverse complement strand
GCCGGTACAGCTGACGACTGCGCAGGGGATGCCGATCGAGCGCCGGCAGCAGGTGGTCGACGCGGCGCCCGAGGACGTTTACGCCACCTTCAGCAAGCTGGGCGGCAAAGCGGGGTGGCTGTATGCCGACTGGCTCTGGTGGGCGCGGGGTGTGGCGGACCGGCTGGTGGGTGGCCCGGGCTTTCGGCGCGGCAGGCGTGATCCCGAGCGGGTGCGCGCCGGCGACGCGGTCGATTTCTGGCGGGTGGAAGCGGTGGTGCCGGGGCGGATGATGCGGCTGCGGGCCGAGATGAAGGTGCCGGGCGAGGCGTGGCTGCAGTTCGAGGCCACGCCGATGGAGGATGGCAAAACGCTGCTGGTGCAGACGGCGTACCTGGCGCCGCACGGGCTGCTCGGGTTCCTCTACTGGTACGGGCTCTATCCGTTCCACGGGCCGATCTTTGGGAACATGATTCACAAGATCGCGGAGCGGGCGGAAGCGCGGGCGGTGCCGGCTGCCACCACCCGCTACCCAGCGGGAGAATTCCCTCGCAATTCCTCAAATTTTATAGAAAAATAATATAATATTAATTGACAAAACGCCCCTGCCGGTGTAGAATAACAGTACACGGCAGGGCGTCTTGTGCTCCCTGCCAGCGCGTGGTCCGGGGAAGTGACATCGATGAGTGAGCCAACCTATCTCAACTTTGACATCGAGATCCTGCGGCGTGGCGATGGGTACCGCGCCCAGGTCGTGGCGTCGCCTGTCGACAGGGGGTGCTGCGCCGAGTTCAAGCTGGCGCCCGACGAGCTACGGCCGGGGGGATGGACGGGGCTGGACGACGTAAAAGAGTACGGCGCCCGCCTGTTCCAGTATCTCTTTGCGGGCGAGGTGTACACGCACCTGCGGCTGAGCCAGGACGAGGCCGACAGGACCGGCGCCGACGGGCTACGCATCCGCCTGATCCTGACCGACGTGCCCGAGCTGGCCGACGTACCGTGGGAGTTCCTGTACGACAGGCGCCGCGACCAGTTTCTCAGCCTGTCGACCCGCACGCCCATCGTCCGCTACCTCGACCTGTCGGAGCGGGTGAAGCCGCTGGCGGTGGCACCGCCGCTGCGGGTGCTCGTGATGCTGTCGAATCCGAAGGACCGGGCGCAGCTCGACGTGGACGAGGAGTGGTCGCGCCTCAGCCACGCGCTGGCCGACCTACAGGCGATGGGGCGGGTGGAGCTCGACCTGCTGGAGGAGCCGACGCTGCCGGCGCTGCAGGACCGGCTCCGGGAAAAAGAGTACCACGTGTTTCACTATGTGGGGCACGGCGATTTCGACGGCGATACCCAGGACGGGCTCTTGATCCTCGAGAACAAAGAGGGGATGAGCCAGCCGGTGCGCGGCGAGGTGCTGGGGGCGCTGCTGCACAACGAGCCGACGCTGCAGCTCGCGCTGCTGAACGCCTGCGAGGCGGGGAAGGGGTCGCAGATGGATCCGTTCGCCGGCGTGGCGCAGAGCCTGGTGCGCAGGCAGATCCCGGCCGTGATCGCCATGCAGACGGTGATCACTGACACGGCGGCCAAGATCTTTGCGCACGAGTTCTACCGGGCGCTGGCGGATGGGTATCCCGTGGATAAGGCGCTCACCGAGGCGCGGGTGGCGATCTTTTTGCAGGACAGCCGGTACGAGTGGGCGATCCCGGTGCTGTTCATGCGGGCGGCCGATGGGCGGCTGGAGGCGGATGCGCCGGTGGTGGTCCAGCCTGCCGGGACGGTGATCGGCGCCGCGCCGCGGGCGAGGGCGCGAAGGATGGTCGAGATCGGACCGGTGGCGCTCCCGCTCGTCCCGCTCGTGGCGGTACCGGTGCTGGTCGTGGCGTTGTTGAGCGTCCTGGGACTGTTGTTCGTCGGGCCGGCGCAGATGGATGGGCGGTTCAACGTAGCCGTCGCGCAGGTGGGCGTGCTTGCCGACGGCGGGCGGATGGGATCAAGCGCGGAGAGCGAGCTGCTGACAGGGTGGATCGTCGACGAGCTGGAGGCGGCGAACGTGGCCACTGCCGAAGCGCAGATCAGCCTGTGGCACGACGGCCTGCCGCTGACCGAAAAGCGGACGCGGTTGGGCATGGTGGGTGGGGTGACGGCGGGTGACCGGGCGGCCGCCGCCGCGGAGCTGGCGCACGCGGTGCGGGCAGACGTGGTGATCTATGGACACGTGACGGCCGAGGAGCCGCAGCAGTTTGTGCTCGAGTTCTATGTGGCGCCGGGCCTACGCGTGGAGAGTGCAGCGGTGCTCGGCCGCTACCGGCTCGGCGACCCGATCTCGATCCCGGCGGGCCTGGCGGGCGACCCGGTGGTGAGAGAGAGCGTGGCGCGGCGCGTGAGGGAGCGGGTTGAGCTCGCGGTGTGGATGATGCTGGCGCTGCGCGAGGACCTGCTGGGCAGCCCGGCGCAGGTGCTCGCGCTCCTGCGGCAGGCGGACGGGGAGCTGACGGCACTGCGCGAGCAGGGGGACGGTAAGGAGCACCTTTACTACCTGAAGGGGCGGGCCGCGCTGTTTCTCGACTTTTACGACGAGGCGCAAGAGGCGCTCGATCGGGCGCTGCGGAGCGACCCGGGTTATGCCCGGGCGCAGATAGCGCTGGGGAGCGTGTACCTCGACAGGGCGCAGACGGGGCAGACGCCGGAGGAGCGGCTGGCGGACCCGGATGACCTGGAGCGAGCGACAGCCGCGTACCGGGACGGGCTGCGCCTGGCGCGGGAGGCGAACGAGCCCCTGACGGAGGTCGTGGCCCACCTGGCGCTGGCGGGCGCCTATCGCGTGCAGGCCGAGACGTACAAGTCGGTGGCGCCGCCAGATAACGGCCAGGCGGCGCAGCTCTTTGAGCAGGCCATCGACGAGCTGCAGCTCGTGATCGAGCCGCTGGAGCGGGAGGAGCAGTACCGCCTGTTGGCCCAGGCGTACGCGACGCTCGGCGCGACGTACGTCCAGCATGGCCAGCTCCTCGAGACCGAGCGTGATGTGCCAGGGGCGAGGGCGCGGTACCAGGCCGCAGGCGAGGCGTATGCCGGCTGCATCGCGCAGGCCGATCGCGCGCCGGCCGACGAGCTGCTCCGCTCTGAGGTGGTTGACCACGAAGAGTATGGCTGCCGGCGGTGGGCCGCGCTCGCCGGCGAATATGCGCAAAAGTTGGATGGAGATTGATATGACCAAGAGAGGGACGATCATTTTTCTGGTTTTGCTGCTTGCCGGCGCACTGCTGGCCGCCTGCGGCAGCCCCGAGGCTGAGCAGGCCGCGGACCAATCCGCGGTGGAGCTTGCTGTGGCCGCCACATTGACAGCCGTGGCTCCGGGTCCCGCGGCCACAGATACAGAGGTGGCACAGGCGCCGACGGTCACCCTGGCAGCGACAGGCGGGCCATCGGGCGACGGAGGCAACGGCAACACCTCCACCCCGCCCGAGACAACAGAATCAGTGGTGACTGCCGCGCCGCCCCCGAGCCCGACGACAGAGCTTGCGGCCACAGCCGTGCCGCCCCCAAGTCCGACGACAGAGCTTGCGGCCACAGCCGTACCGCCCCCGAGCCCGACTCCCGTGATCGTTGCCGTGCTGCCGGTCGACGGCGGCGGGAACGAATTCCTGAACATCCGCAATGCCAACCCGGTAAAGGACGGGCGCAACGTCACGCTGCCCGGCTTTTCGCCGGCGGAAGTGAGCGAGCCGATGGTCTTTCGCGACAGGATGGTGTTCCGGGTCGAGGTATTCGACACGAACGTGGGCACCACCGACGGCGCCGGGATCGACCACGTGCGATTCACCATCACGGACGACAGGGGCGAACAGGTCTATCAGCGACAGGAAAACACGCCGGGCTATTGCGTCTTTGCCGGCGGCGAGCCCGACTGCCGCGTGTGGGTGTTCGCCGCGAGTGGCTACCGCTGGCCCGATGGCGCGCAGCTCTCTTCGGGGCTGCATAGTGTGACCATCGACATCCAGCCGCAGAATGGCGGGTTGGTACAGTGGTTCTGGAGCTTTCAAGTAGAGGCGCCGGCGGCAAGCGCGAGCAGCCTGGCGGCACAGATCAACGGGATCACGCTGCTCGACACGGGCTACTATGCGGTCGATTTCGAGACGGTTGGCTTTACGCCGGTCTTGCCGGGCCAGCACGTCCACTTTTTCTTTGACACGGTGGCGCCCGAGCAGGCGGGGCTGCCGGGCAGCGGACCGTGGGCAGTGTACGGTGGGCCGAGTCCCTTTACGGGGTATGGGCAGGCCGACAGGCCGGCAGGAGCGACACAGATGTGCATCCTCGTGGCGAACTCGGATCACTCGGTGCAGGCGAATACGGGGAACTGCTTCCCGCTGCCATAGTGCTTGGAAGGCCGGAAGGTTGGAAAGTTGGAAGGCTGGAACGCTGGATCCACCTTCCAATCTTCCAGCTATCACCCCCACAGAGCTGCCTCAAACTCCGGGGGAGTGCCGGCGGCGTGCTGTGCCAAAAAATCGGACAGGCGACCGAACTCGTGGAGCAGGCAGTAGGTGGTCAGTGCGTCCCGCACCCGCGGCACCGGGTCGAGGCCGTACGCCTCGACGAGGGCACGCGCTAGTGCGGGCTGGCCAAAGGTGTAGAATGCCAGAGGCGCGATGAACTCGTAGAAGGGATGGCCGATGCGCGCGTCGCCGAAATCGATGACGCCGCTCATTTGCCACGCGCCGCGCCTCCGCACCAGGAGCACGTGATCGCCCGTCAGGTCGCCGTTGAGCAGCACAGGGTCGAAAGGCGGCTCCACGAATGTCTCTATCCGCTCGCGGATCCATCTGCGCCACGGCTCGGGTGCGTCGTGATGGGCTTCCGCACGCGCCAGGCGCTCGGCGAGGAAGGTGGACCAGTCCGCGGGCAGCCCCGTGGGCAGTGGCTGCTCGTGCAGCGTGCGCACAAATACACCGATCTGGCGCACGATGCGCAGCTTTTCTTCTGGCCCAAGCACCGGCCACACCTCGACGGCCGGCACCCCTTCGACGCGCGACAGGATGAGGTAAGGCCAGCCCTCGATCTCACCCTGCGCCAGGAGCCTGGGCACGGGCAGCCCGCGCTGGTGCGCCAGGCTGATCTGTTCGCTTCGATAGTCTGCCGGCCACAGCGGGCAAAAGAGCTTGACGATCGGGCCGCCACCGCGGTCGCCAAAGCCAAAGACGACGTGGGTGCCGAGCGGCTGCTGCACGGCCGGCTC
>DATHUZ010000599.1:0-6218 GCA_035461725.1 Anaerolineae bacterium | reverse complement strand
CTTCACGCCGCGCACTGCTCGCCGCCGGCGGGGGCGCCGTCACTGCTGCCGCCCTGTCGGGCGTCGAGCCGGCGGCCCGGCACCGCGATCCGTATCTGCTGCGGCCTCCCGGCGCCGGCCTGGTCGATTTTGACGCACTCTGCGTACGCTGTGGCGCGTGCGTGCGCGTGTGCCCATCGCAGGGCTTGCAGCCGAGCCTGTTCGAGGCGGGCGTGCAGGGGTTCCTGACGCCACGGCTCGTGCCTCGCCTCGGGGCGTGCAGCTTTCCGTGCGCCGCGTGCGGGCAGGTGTGTCCCACGGGCGCACTGCCGCGGCTGACTCTGGCAGAAAAGCAGGCGATGCCGATCGGCCTCGCCCGTATCGATCGCGACCGGTGCTTGCCCTGGGCCTACAACACGTCATGCATCGTGTGTGAAGAGGCGTGCCCGATCGCCGACAAGGCAATTGCGCTCGACGAGGTCGAAGCGGCCGATGCCTATGGTGGCACGATTCTGCTGCAGCGGCCGCGCGTGTTCCAGGAGCGGTGCATCGGCTGCGGCATCTGTGAAAACAAGTGCCCGCTGGGCGGCGAGGCGGCCATACGCGTCTTTGCCCTGGCCGCTTCGCTCGTCTGAGCACCGCTCGCCTCTCCCCCGGGAGAGGGGGCCAGGGGAGCGCTGTCACTCCCCACTCCCTTGGGGGAGAGGGGCCGGGGGTGACGGGGAGGTATTAAGCAATGTCTCAACCGACGAACGAGGAAATCGCCTACATTCTCGACAGGATCGCCGATCTGCTCGAAGCGCAGGACGCGAACCCATTCCGCGTCATGTCATACCGCGACGGGGCCAGCGTGGTGCGCGACACCGGCGACAGCATCGCCGAATGGGTCGAGTCTGGCGATGAGGAAAAACTGAAAGAGCTGCCGAATATCGGCAAAGGGCTGGCGGGCGTCATCGAGGAGTACGTCGACACAGGTCGCTCGGGACTGCTGGAGCGGCTGCGCGCCGAGGTGTCGCCGGAGCAGGTGCTCAAACAGGTGCCGGGCATTGGCGACAAGCTGGCGGCGCGTATCGCGACCGAGCTCGACGTCAGGAGCCTGGAGGAGCTCGAGCAGGCGGCGCATGACGGTAGACTGGAACAGGTCAAAGGGTTTGGCCCGGAGAAGGTGCGCGCTGTGCGCGTGTCGCTCGCCGGGCTGCTCACTCGCGCGGTGGGGGGGCGACAGGCCAGGGGCCAGGGCGACAGGGGGGCGCGACCGAGCGTCGCGACACTCCTCGCCGTGGACGAGGAGTACAGGCGCAAGGCCGACGCCGGCGAGCTCAAGAGGATCGCACCCCGGCGTTTTAACCCGGACAATGAAGCGTGGCTGCCGATCATGAACAAAGAGCGGGAGGGATGGGAGTTCACCGTCCTCTACTCGAACACCAAGCGCGCCCACGAGTTGGACAAGACTCATGACTGGGTGGTGATCTATTACGAGCGTGACGGCCGCGAGGGCCAGGCAACCGTGGTCACCGGCTCTGACGGCGCCCTCGCCGGCGAGCGCGTGGTGCGTGGGCGCGAGGTAGAGACGAAAGAGCATTACGAGGGCAGGTAGCAGATGGCAGGTCGTTTGGCCAGCACCGTGCGCGCGAGGAGGTGAATGTGGCAGGGTTTCGACGAAGAATGGTGGCGCAAACCCTCAGGTTGTCGGCGCCCGAGCACGACGTCGTGGTAGAGAGGGCGATCCCGGTACCCATGGCCGACGGGGTCGAGCTGCTGACAGATCACTATGCGCCTCGGGCGGAAGGCGAATACCCGACGATCCTGATCCGCACGCCGTACGGGCGGGGGCGGGAGGTCGCGCTGCCGGGCGGTTATCCCCTGGCCGAGCTGCCCGGGCAGCGCCTCGCCGAGCGCGGCTATCACGTCGTGGTTCAGGGCGCGCGCGGCTGTTTCGACTCGGGCGGCGAGTTTAGCCCCCACGTGAACGAGGCGGCCGACGGGCAGGCGGCCGCCGCCTGGATCGCGCGCCAGCCATGGTTCAACGGCCTGCTTGGCACGTGGGGGCCGAGCTATCTCGGCTACATGCAGTGGGCGGCCGTCGACGCCGGCGTTACGCCCCAGGCGATGCTGGTGATGATCGCGAGCTCGGAAAACTATGGCGTCACACATCCCGACGGCGCGTTCGGGCTCGAGACGCGCCTGCGCTGGTGCCAGGGGCAGTACGTGCAAAAGCAGATGCACGGCCGGCGGCAGCCTGCCCACTTCTGGCACCGGCTGTTCGGCGGCGACGAGCGGCGCCTGCAAGCAGCATTCGACCACCTGCCGCTATGCGAAGCGGATGTGGTGGCTGCCGGCGCGCCGATCCTGTTCTATCGCGAAATGCTCGCACACACCCACCCCGGCGCACCTTATTGGACAGAGCGCGATCATCGCGACGCCGTGGCGCGCGCCGAGGCACCGGTGCACCTCCTGGGCGGTTGGTACGATTACTACCTGCGCGGCCTGTTGCGTGACTACCAGGCCCTGTGCAGCGCCGGCCGGCGCCCATATTTGACCATCGGTCCATGGTGGCACGCCAATGGCGATGCGATGCTGATGGGGCTGCGGGCGGGCATCGACTGGTTCGACACGCACCTGAAGGGCAAGCAGGTGATGCGTGACAGCCCGGTGCGCATCTATGTGATGGGTGCTGATGAATGGCGCGATTACAACACCTTTCCGCCACCGGCAGATGAGGTGCACTACTACCTCCAGCCCGGGCGGGAGCTGCGCACGGCACTGCCTCGTGCCCGCGAGGTGCCCGATCGCTACCGCTACGACCCGGCCGATCCAACCCCGGCATTGGGTGGAGCGTTGCTGGCGATGCGCGGGGCAGGACCGGTGGACAACCAGGACCTGGAGGCACGGGACGATGTGTTATGCTACACAACAGAGCCACTGGTCGAGGATCTGGAAGTAATCGGCCCCGTGCGTTTGGAGCTTTATGCGGCGTCGAGCCTCGCGCATACCGACTTTTTTGGACGCGTGTGCGACGTGGCACCCGACGGGCGGTCGACCAACGTGTGTGACGGGCTGGCGCGGGTGGCCATCGAGGACGGGCCGGCCGCGTGGGGCAACGGCCGCTATGTCGAGGTGGACCTGTCCTGGACGGCGCACCGCTTTCGCGCCGGGCACAGCCTGCGGCTGCAGGTGTCGAGCGGCGCGCATCCCCGCTGGAGCCGCAACCTCGGCACGGGCACACCACTCGGCGAAGGGGTCGAGATGCGTGCCGCCGACCAGGTGGTGTTCCACGACGCGGTGCGGCCCTCGGCCCTGGTGCTGCCCGTGCTGTCGCCGCCGGGCTCGTAGAGATGTTGTGGCCAACGCTCCGCGCGAATCACCATCCGCACTCTGGGAGCGTACGAGTTCACGGGAAGTGGTGGATTACCCTCCGGGTGCCGCCGCAAGTGCGAGAAGCCAAGTCAGGAGTAAAGATGAAGCTGATGAGACGGAATTGGCAGGGTGACGAGGATTACTGGCTGGTGCGCGAGTTTTTGCGCGAGGTCTTGATGCTGAATGCGCGGCGCGAGTGGAGCTGGCCGCTCTACCGCTGGGATTACTGGCGCTGGCACGTCAACGAAAACATCTTTTATCTGCCACTCGAAGAGCAGGTTTTCCTGTGGGAGGGCGACGACGGCCTGCTGCGCGCCGTGTTGAACCCCGACGCCCCGGGCGAGGCTGCGTTCCAGGTGCACCCTGCCGTGTCAAGTGCAGAGCTGGAAGAGGAGATGATCGCCGTCGCCGAAGAGCACCTGGCGGTCGTCGGCGAGGATGGGACGCGCCGCCTGCGCGTGTGGGATCCCGAAGCGGAAGCCATGCGCGACGATATCCTCGCGCGGCGGGGGTACACACAGCGACCCGTGTACGAGCACCAGCGCCGGCGGTCGATGGACGGGGAGATCACGGACGTGCCGGTGGCAGATGGATACACGGTGCGCGCATTGGGCGGCCCCGAGGAGCTGCCGGCACGCAGTTGGGCGTCGTGGCGTGCGTTCCACCCTGACGAGCCTGACGAGGCGTACGATGGGTGGGAGTGGTACCGCAACGTCCAGCGCGCGCCCCTCTACCGGCGCGACCTGGACATTGTCGCCGAGGCGCCAGGCGGCGAGATCGCCGCGTTTTGCACCGTCTGGTTCGACGATGTGACGCGCATCGCCGCCTTCGAGCCCGTCGGGACGACGCCTGAGCATCAACGGCTGGGCCTGGGCAAGGCGGTGATGGCCGAGGGCTTGCGCCGGGCCAGGTGGCTGGGGGCGACGCTCGCCACCGTGAGCTCGTACGCCGAGCCGGCACACACCCTCTACGAGTCGATGGGCTTTACCACTTTCGACAGGGCTGGGCTGTGGGAGCGAGCCTGGTAGGACACAAAACAGCCCCGGGGAGAGGTCATCTCTCCCCGGGGCACTCGATGCCGGCATCGTAACTAGTCGGGAACCTTACGGTTCCAGAACAACACCCTCATAGTAGTCGGCGCCGACAGGCTGCGACACATACCCGCTGACCTTCGTCGAGAAGATGAGCGGTGTGTTGTTGTGGGCGATCCAGAGCCGTCCAACGTCGTCGTGCAGGAGCTGCTCGATCTGCTTGTACATCTCTTCGCGCTCGGCCTGCACGGGGTTGATCGACGCCTGATAGGCCAGGGAGGCTACGTCGGTGTTCGCATACCAACCCTCGCGCGCATCGGGGCTCTTGGTCCACTGATCGGGCTCGACGCCCGCCTGGCGGTCGTCGGTGCCAAACCCAAAGAAGTAGCCGTGAAAGTTGTCGGGGTCGCCATTGTCGCCGCCCCAGCCCAGCATGTACAGGCCCATCAGCAGCCCGTCGCGGCGCAGGCCGAGGTAGGTGGCCCAGTCGCCGGCCAGCTCGAGCTGGACGTTGATCCCAGCATTGGCCAGGTCGGCGGCCATCGCCTCGCCGATCTCTTTCGGGCTCGGGTAGTAGAAGCGGGTCACCGGCATGTAGTAGAGCCTGAGCGGCAGCTTGTCGCCCGCGGCGTGCACGACGTTGCCTTCGGCGTCGAGGACGTCCTCGGCCACGGTCACTTCACTGATGCCGTCGGCAAAGCCGGCGTCGGCCAGGTATTGCGCCGCCAGCTCGGGGTCGTAGGGATAGGGCTCGATCGCGTCGTTGTGGCCCCACACCAGCGGTGGCAAAAAGTTGCTGGACACCTCACCGTAGGCGCCATAGAAGTTCCCCACCAGGCCCTCACGGTTGATGGCGTGTGCCACCGCCATGCGGAAGTTGAGGTCCTGCATCTCCACGAGCTTGTAGTTGAACGCCAGGTACGCGGTGTTGAGCGCGGGACGGGTCTCGACGTACAGGTTCGGGTCCGACTCGGCATCCTGCAGGTCTTCGACCACGGCCTGCTCGAGGGCGTGGATGTCGCCGGCCTTGAGCGCCAGGTAGCGCGCCGAGTCGTCGGGGATGACGCGCCACACGATCCGGTCGATCGTCGGCCGCCCACCCCAGTAGTCGTCGTTGGCCTCGACCGTGATGTGATCGGCCTCGACCCACTCGACGAACTTGAAGGGGCCGGTGCCGACACAGCCGCCGGCCGGCGTGCCATAGTCCTCGCCATACTGCTCGATGGCGGCGGGGCTGGAGATGGCGAACATGTCCATGGCCAGGTTGGCCAGGAAGGGGGCCAGCGGCGCGCCGAGCACGAAGCGGACGGTATAGTCGTCGACCTTTTCGACAGACGTGATCATGCTGGCGTCGTCAAAGCCGCCCCACATGTACTCGTAATACTCGAACACCTGGCTCTCAAAGTGGTAGGGGTTGTCGGTAAAGCGCCAGCGCTCAAAGTTAAAGATGACGGCGTCGGCGTTAAAGGGAGTGCCGTCGTGGAACTGGACGCCTTCGCGCAGGGTGCAGGTCCACTCGGTGCTGTCTTCATTGGGTGTGCACTCGGTGGCGAGGGCCGGGACCGGGGTGGTCGAGCCCTGCTCGTACTGGTAGAGTGGCTCGAGGCACTGGCCGGTCACGCGAAAGCTCTCGCTGTCGGTGACGATGGCCGGGTCGAGCTGGACCGAGTCGCCGCCGCGGCCAAAGATAAAGGTGCCGCCGCCGGGCGCGGGCTCGGCCGCGGTTGTGGGCTCTTCGGCCGGTGCCTGGGTGGGCTCCTCGGCGGGTGCCTTCGTCGGCGCCACCGGCTCGGACGCGGTCGTCGGCGCTGGAACGGTGGTGGGCGCGGCGGTCGGCCCGCATGCTACCAG
>DATHUZ010000598.1:0-3700 GCA_035461725.1 Anaerolineae bacterium | reverse complement strand
GGCTGCAGCTCGAGCGCACCTGCTTTCCACTGCACGCCCGCGTCGTCGAGCCGGTGATCGAGGCGGTCGACCAGGCACGGGAAAAGCGAGGGATGGAGATCGTGGATCGCGTGCCGAGAGAGAAGGTGGTGTGTGCCGATGCCGGTGTGCTGCGCGTGGTGCTGGAAAACTTGATCGGGAACGCGATCAGGTATGGCGTGGACGGCGGCCAGATCCTGGTGGAGACACGGGCGGCCGGCGGCATGCTGGAGGTGAGCGTTCAGAACGAGAGCCAGGGGATTCCGCCCGAGCAGCTCGCGCGCCTGTTCGGCAGGTTCAGCAGGCTGGACCTTCCGGGGCACGCCAGGCAGCGCGGCACGGGGCTGGGGCTGTACATCTGCAAAGAGATCGTGGAAAAGCACGGCGGCCAGATCTGGGCCGAATCGAAAATGGGCGAGTGGGTGCGCTTTACGTTCAGCCTGCCCGACAGCGATGAGAAAGTGAAGGAGTCACATGCCTGACCCAACTCACATCCTGGTGATCGACGACGACCCGCAGCTCCTCGATACCGTCGTCACCCTGCTGGAAAATGTGGGCTATCGCGTCTCTGCTGCCCCCACGCTGGAAGAGGCGGTGGGCAGAGCGCGGGCCGAGCCTCCCGACCTGATCGTGCTGGACCTGTCGCTGCAGGCCGTGGAGCAGGCGGAAGGAGAAGACATGATCCGCCCCCTCTACGAGCGCCTGGAACGGCCGCGCACACCCCTGCTCATCCTGTCGGGCATCAAGGGGACGGTCGACGTGCCGGCGCGGCTGCGGCCGGAAGATGCGTATGCGCCCCTGCAGGCGGTGCTCGACAAGCCGTTCCGGCCGCGGGAGCTGCTGGAGCAGATCGAGGAGCTGTTGGAGCTGGCCAGGACAGTGGAGCAGGAAGGCGGGGACGCAGCGCAGCGCGCCAGGGGCACCATCCTGGTTGTCGACGACGACCCCGATTTCCAGCAGATCGTGGGCCGGATCCTGCAGTCGCGTGGCTATCGCGTCACGCCGGCGGCCAGCGGCGCGGCGGCGCTCGAGATGATGGAGCGCGCAAAGCCCGACCTGGTGATCCTGGACGTGATGATGAGCAGCGTGCTCGACGGCGTGGGTGTGAGCGAGGCGATGCGCCGCGAGCCCACACTGAGAGACGTGCCGGTGTTGATGGTGTCGTCGATCGCCGACACAGAGTACGCCGGCACCTTTCCCACCGACCAGCCGCTGCACATCGACGCCTGGATCAGCAAGCCGGTGAGGCCGGATGATCTGCTGGCCAAGATCGAGGGGCTGCTGGGCGACGGTTGAATGGGTAACTCGCACCAGGGGCCGGCCATCGACGACGAAGGCTATTTTCTGCTAGATCCGAATCACGCGTCGTTCGCCGGGGGGAAACGAAAACGCCTGCCCCCCGGCGCCGACGGCTGCCTGGTCCTGTTCATGGTCCCCTTTCTCCTGGCAGGCATCCTGGTCACCGCCGTGATGGTCAGAGAGGTGCGGGAGTTTATCCTGCTGACGACCCACTATGTGGAGACCGAGGCCAGCTATGTGAGCCGGCGGGTGGATGACAGCGGGGAGAGCACGCAGTTTTACGTGACGTTCAGCTTTATCGCGGGCGGGCGGGTGTACACGGTGGAGCACACGGTGCGCCGGATCGTGTACGAGACGGTCGACGACAGCCCGTTCACGGCGCGCTATGCGGTCTCGGACCCGCGGGTGGCGTCGATCGAGGCGCCGAGCGCGGGGCGCGCGCTGGGGCTGGCGGCGTTCATCCTGGCGTGGGACACGGCCGTGGTGGCGATCGCCGGGGCCGGCGCCCGCCGCCTCTACAAGCGGCGCAGCGTGGCGCGCGAAGGGATATGGCTGGAGGGCGAAGTGGTGCACGCCGAGACGGAAGAGGATGGGGATGATAATCTCGTCCTCGAGCTGGTGACCCGCTTTCGCTCGATCGACAGCGGGGAGTGGATCGAGACGCACGACAGGCAGGTGCGCAACGACCTGAAGTCGGGGCCGCTGCCGGCGCCGGGCACGCCGGTGCACGTGTTGTACCGCGACGACAGGAGCTACCTGGTGCTCTAGTAAGAGTTCCACGGAGATACACAGAGTTGACACGGAGATACACGGAGAAGGGAGAGAGAAAAAGATCCCTGGCGTCCTCCGTGTCCCGTACATCTCTCTGGAACCTGCACTAGCCTGGCCGTGACGTGCCTCACATTACCGACTTTATTCGCTCACCGGCTACAATAAGAGTGAGCACGGCGCTGCGTGCTATGACGTGCCGAAAGGAGACCCACACGTGCTAGAAGAAGGATCGATGGCCCCGGATTTCACGCTGCCCGCCGAGCCCGACGGCAAGGTGAGCCTGTCGGATTATCGAGGGAAGAAGGTGGTGCTGTATTTCTACCCGAAGGACGACACGCCGGGCTGCACGACGGAGGCGTGCAGCTTGCGCGACGTGTACGACGACATCCTGGACGCCGGCGCGGTGGTGCTGGGGGTGAGCCCCGACCCGGTGGCGTCCCACGTCAAGTTCCGCCGCAAATACGGCCTGCCTTTCGCGCTGCTGAGCGACCCGGACCACAAGGTGGCGGAGATGTATGGGGCGTGGGGCGAGAAAAAGATGTACGGCAAGACGTACGACGGGATCTTAAGGTCGACGTACATCATTGACGAGGCGGGCCGGATCGCGCGGGTGTTTCCGAAGGTGACACCGGCGAAGCACAGCCAGGAAGTGCTGGAGGCACTGGGGGCACGATGAAGACGCTGACGCGACGGCAATTTGTGCGGCTGGCGGCGGGCGCGGCGCTGCTGCCGGCATTGGGCGGGTGCGGCGAGGAAGAGCGTGCGACGCCCACAGGCGCGCCCACGGGCGCCGCCACGAGCACGCGGCAGCCGGTCGCGTCGCCCACGGCGGCGGCCGGGGCCACGGGCACGGCGGGCCGGCCGTTCTTCCCTGGCCCGACGGCGACGCTGCCGCCGGTGCCCGAGGTGCTGCGCAACGAGAACGTGCCGGGCTTTTACGTGCGCTACTACCGGCCGCTGGAGCCGGTGAACCGGGACACGTGGGCGCTGCAGGTGGACGGGCTGGTGCGGAGCGCACAGACGCTATCGCTGGCGAACGTGCTGGCGCTGCCGCGCATCGCGCAGGTGTCGCGGATGGCGTGCGTGGAGGGGTGGTCGGCCGCGGCGGCGTGGGAAGGGTTCCACCTGAGCGGGCTGATGGAGGTGGTGCAGCCGGCGGCAGAGGCGCAGTGGGTGCACATGTACTGCGCCGACGGCTACTATGAGTCGATGTCGATCGAGAGCCTGCTGCGCGAGCGGGCGATCTGGGTGCACCAGATGAACGGCAACATCCTGCCGGAGATTTACGGCGCGCCGCTGCGGCTGATGATCCCGTGGCTGTACGGCTACAAGAGCGCGAAGGCGATCGTGCGGGTCGAGTTCGCGGCGGAAGAGCTGGTGGGCTACTGGCCGGACGTGGGGCCGTACACGACCGAGGGGACGATCCGGCGGGGGCGCGACTATCCGCTGGACCTGCCGGGCGGCAGCCGGGCGATCGAGGGGGGTGGGGAGATCTTTTATCCGGACGGGATCGAGTCGGGGGCGTAGGGCAGGTTTGCCTTTGGACGTTGGACACGGATTGGACGGATGACACGGATTTTTGTGATTGAGGCCGGCGAGTCGGGGGGGCATT
>DATHUZ010000597.1:0-2989 GCA_035461725.1 Anaerolineae bacterium | reverse complement strand
CCATGTCGGGCTCGACGAACGCATAGTGCGGCAGGCGATCGAGGCGGATCGCGCGGTACATCTGCTCGATCGGCTTGAAGCGCTGCAGCCAGTTCATCTCCGAAGGCAGCCAGAGGCGTGAATAGGCGAGCGACTGCGGTGGGAACCCACCGTAATACACTGCCCAATCCCGGCCGGCTGCCGAGAGCTGCTCAAAGATCGTCTCGTTGCGGTAGGCACGCGTCTTGATGTTCACCTCACCGTCCGACGTTGCCGCGTGGCAAAAGTTGCGGTTGGGCCACGTCGCGCCCGGCACCGAGCAGAACCAGCGGTCGCACACGGCAAACTCTTTCGCCAGCCTGGACATCACCGGCAGGGCGTCAGGCGCAAAGCACTCCACCGTCATCGCCCCGTGCCCCGGGTTGTAGCGCGTCTCATAGTTGGCGGCAAAGCCGTCGTTGGTGCACGGATAGGGCGAGCACCGTTCATTCTGGCCCAGGATCTGCTCCATCACGTCGTCGTGGCTGTGCCCAGGGCCGGGATGCACCGCGTAGCGGGCATTGGGGCTGGGAAAGACCACCTCGCCGTTGGGCAGTTTGTTGCCCATCTGGAACTCGCGCCCGCGCACGCCGTCAAAACCGGCCTCAGCCGGATATTCGAGGTAGCCCAGCATGTGGTCGAACGAGCGGTTTTCGAGCATCAGGACGAGCAGGTGTTCAATTCTGGTGTTACTCATGCTACTCTTTCTCCTTGAGCGTCTTCCTGCGGGGTCATACGCTCCCGGCACGCATCGGCGGGAAGTAGTAAAAAAATATAACATAGATTAAGAAAATTGTCAAATCCGGGAGTGTGACCTGGCCTCCATGGCTCATTGACAGCCGCCCCAAGGTGGGGTAGAATAGCGCCTGCACGTTTGGATGGAGCGAGGTACGAGGAGCGTTCGATGCCATGAAAGCCATGATTCTGCGCGAGCCGAAAGCGGTGGCCGCCGGCCCCCTGGCCCTGGCCGATCTGCCCTTGCCCGCGCCCGGCCCGGGACAGATCCGCCTCAGGGTCCGCGCCTGTGGCGTGTGCCACACCGACCTGCACCTCGTCGAGGGTGAGATCGAGACGCCCAGGCTGCCGGTCGTGCCGGGCCACCAGGTGATCGCCGAGGTCGACGCGCTGGGCGAGGGCGCCACCCGCTTCCAAGCCGGCGACCGCGCCGGCGTGCCCTGGCTCTACTGGGCCGACCGCACGTGCGACTATTGCACGCAAGGTCTCGAGAACCTCTGCCCCAACGCCCAATTCACCGGCCAGCACGTCGACGGCGGCTTTGCCGAGTACATGGTCGCCCACGAGGATTTCGCCTACCCCATCCCCGCCGGCTTTCCGGACGACCAGGCCGCCCCGCTCCTCTGTGCCGGCGTCATCGGCTATCGCTCGCTCCGCCTGAGCGAGATCGAGCCCGGCGGCCGGCTGGGCCTCTATGGCTTTGGCGCCTCGGCTCACGTCACCATCCAGGTCGCGCGCCACTGGGGCTGCGAGGTGTATGTCTTTACCCGGAGCGAGGAGCACCGGCGCCACGCGCTCGAGCTCGGCGCCGCGTGGGCCGGCGAGGCGCAGGACGAGCCACCTGCCCTGCTCGACAGCGCTATCACCTTTGCACCCGCCGGCTGGCTGGTGCCCGAGGTGCTGCGTGTGCTTCGCCCCGGCGGCACGCTGGCGATCAATGCCATCTATATGAGCCCCATTCCCGAGTTACCCTACGACCTGCTCTACGGCGAAAAGACGGTGCGCAGCGTCACCAACCTGACCCGCCGCGATGCGCAAGAGTTCCTGCCCCTCGCCGCCGAGATTCCCATCCACACCGACGTCGAGACCTACCCCCTGGAAGAGGCGAACGAGGTGCTGCAGCGCATGAAGCGCAGCGAGATCCAGGGCGCCGCCGTGCTGCATATATCATAACATCGTGGAGATCATTGTTCAATGAAGAATCGTCTATTCACCCTGGCCGCGATACTGGCTGCTTCGATCCTTCTCCTCGGCTGCGCCATCAGCCGTGGACCTTCCGCGCGCGTCACCGCCACGCCCACCAAGACGCCGCGCCCCGTCTTTACCGCCACCTTCACGCCCGAGCCCACGGCTATGCCCACCCACACGTCGACCCCCACCGACACGCCCATCCCACCGACTGATACACCGGTGCCGACCGATACCCCGGCACCGACAGACACGCCGCTTCCGACCGACACGCCCCTGTCGCCGACAGAGGTCGTGCCGAGCGATACCCCTCCGCCCACCGACACGCCGGCGCCGGTCGCACCCACGAATACACCGCGTCCCGCCGCGACGAACACACCTGCCCCCCCGACGAACACGCCCAGGCCGAAGCTCGACTTTGTGATCCAGAACTTGACCCCCTTTGTCGACGGCAGTATCCAGGAAAGTGGATTTCATAACATCTATTTCACAGTCCTTGATGCCGGGGGCCAACCTCTGGACAATGTCATCCTGGCCGATGTCAACAACCAATCCCAAAACCAGGTCATTTCGGGCACAAAGGGACCGGGCAAGACCGAGTTCACGATGGTGTATGCCACCTACAACTTTGCAGTGGTGGGTGACACCGGCGGCCGGGCCTACACCAGTGAGACAACGCACAAGCTGTCGATGATCCCCGGCAACTACTATTGGCCCGACATGATCGCGGCCGGGATCTGTTCCACCGAGCCAGAGTGCCAGGCCATGGGGGCGGTTCACTTTAGCTATAACATCACGTTTCAGAGGACATGGTAACGTGGGCGACGAGCTGATCATCCGCCCCGCCCGCCACGACGACCTGCCCCAGGTGGAGCGGATCTGCGCCCACACCTGGGATTGGGGCGACTATATCCCCGAGGTGTGGGACGAGTGGCTCCAGGGCGAGGAAGGGTCGCTCGCCGTCGCCGAGCTGGGCGACACGATCGTCGCCCTCGGCCGGGTCGTCGTCCTGCCCGAAGGCCAGGCGTGGCTGGAGGGGATGCGCGTC
>DATHUZ010000596.1:0-4795 GCA_035461725.1 Anaerolineae bacterium | reverse complement strand
CCCAGGCACAGGGCTGGTCGCTGCCGGTGCCGGGGTAGGGCGCGTCGACCAGGCCGGTGCATTGCCCGGTGGAGCCACCGTCGGGGCGGACATGGTAGGTGGTCGCAGATCTGGACGCAGAGGGTGTGTCGGCATCCGGATTGAGAGTAGGCGCGCAACTCGAACAGGCCAACGCCCAGAGCGACAAAAGAACCAACGCGGCAACCCTGGCCATGCATGCCTCCCCGAACCTGATAAAGCTATGATAGCACAAAACCGGGAGAAAAGGTAGTGCCAGGGGCTGTTTCAAGCACGCTTTTTCTTGACATCCCGGCGCGACTATGTTACACTTTTCACAGTTCATTACAATTGTGGCATGGATAGATAGCATCTCCGAGCCGAGTGGCCTACAGGATCGGCGGTCCCACGGCGCTCGGCCGGCAGGGTGTGGCTGGAAACGGCCACGCCTCCCACTCTTGGAAAGGAGATGCGCCGGTAGATCGTGTGCGGGCGCGGCGTCTCCAGGAGACGCCTTTTTGTTTGCACGAGGACGCATGGGCGCGGGCGGCATCCCTTTCCGGGGTGCCGTTTTTTGATCCTGCGTCTCGGCGCTGCGGGAGGAAGAGGAGTGAGCTCCAATAGACGAGGTGGCAGAGAGAGATGGTTACACTGACATCGCGCGATGGTGGGTGGGTGACGATCGACTGTTTGCCTGTGTGGACTTGCGTGTGGCAAGAGGCGGCGATGGGAAGAATGAGAGTAGGGGGCTGACATAGAACAGATAATCAACGGTCTGTTGGAGGCCTTGCGGCTGATCGCGACACTGGATCCCGCACTGATGGAGATCATTGTCCTGTCGATGGTCGTCTCGGGCACGGCCCTGTTGTTCAGCACGATCATTGGTATCCCCCTGGGGGCGGTGATGGGCCTCAACCGGTTCGTGGGGCGGAGGCTGATCATCGCGCTGCTCTATACCGGCATGGGCTTTCCGCCGGTGGTGATCGGGCTGTTCGTCTACCTGATCCTGTCCCGCAGTGGGCCACTGGGGCAGCTCAACGCGGCGTGGGTGCCCGACCTGTTCACGCCGGGCGCGATGGTGGTGGCGCAGACGATCATCTCGTTCCCGCTCGTGGCCGGGTTCACGATGGCGGCGGTGATGGGCGTCGACCCGCAACTGCGCATGCAGGTGCAGGCGCTGGGGGCGACGTCGTGGCAGACGGCGGCCGCGGTGCTGGTGGAGGCGCGGATCGGCGTGATCGTATCGGTGATCGCCGGGTTCGGCTCGATCATCTCGGAGGTGGGCGCGGTGATGATGGTCGGCGGGAACATCGAGGGGAGCACGCGCGTGCTGACGACGGCGATCGTGCTCGAGACGCGCAAGGGAAACTTTGACCTGGCGATCGCCCTCGGTGTCGTCCTGCTTGCCATCTCGTTCATCACCAACCTG
Organism: Anaerolineae bacterium; assembly: GCA_035461725.1. Taxonomy (GTDB): domain Bacteria; phylum Chloroflexota; class Anaerolineae; order JAAYZQ01; family JAAYZQ01; genus JAFGIA01. Next base: position 3,369 of record DATHUZ010000596.1, on the reverse strand, counting down.
GCCATGCTGGCGCTGCAGGGGAGGACATTTGACGAATGAGTGACTATATCTATCGCCTGCAAAACGTCGCCAAGATGTACGACGACAGGCCGGTGCTGCGCATCGACCACCTGCAGATCAAGCGGGGGGAGGTGCTCGCCCTGGTGGGGCCGAGCGGCGCGGGCAAGAGCACGCTGCTGCGGCTGCTCAACTTTCTCGAGCCGCCGACGACAGGTCGCATCCGCTTCCTGGACGTCGAGTTTGGGACACAGCAGTCGATGCCGCTCGCCTACCGCCGGCGGGTGACGACCGTTTTTCAGCGGCCGCTGCTGCTGAACAGGAGTGTGCGTGCGAACGTGAGGTATGGACTGGGGCTGCGCGGCCGGCGCGATGTCGATGAACGGATCGGGCAGGCCCTGGAGCAGGTGGGGCTGGCGCACCTGGCACGGCAGCGCGCACGGACGCTGTCAGGTGGCGAAGCGCAGCGCGTGGCACTGGCGCGCGCCATCGTGCTCGAGCCGGACGTGCTGCTGCTCGACGAGCCAACGGCTAACCTCGACCCATACAACATTGGCATCATCGAAGAGATCGTGGCAGGCCTGAACCGGAGCAAGGGGACGACGACGGTGCTGGTGACGCACAACGTGTTTCAGGCCAAGCGGCTGGCGGACCGGGTGGCGCTGATACTCGAAGGCCAGATCGTCGAGCTCACCGACGTGGACACCTTTTTTGATGCGCCGGAGGATTCACGGACGAGGGCGTTCGTGAAAGGGGAGATGGTGTATTGATTTTGGATTTCAGATTTTCGATTTTGGATTGGGACACAGAAAGTTGTGTTGTTTCAGAAAAGGGAGGAGGGAATGAACAGGCGAACGGTGAAGCAGTTTTTGTTGGTGGCCCTGATTGTGGGGCTGATGGTGGGGTGCGGCACGCGGCCGGCGGCGGCACCGGCAGCGGCAGGCGGGCGGTTGCTCCTGGCTACAACGACGAGTACCCAGGACTCGGGTCTGCTCGACGAGATCCTGCCCGTCTTTGAGGAGCAGGCGGGCGTGTCGGTTGAGGTCATCGCCGTGGGCACGGGGCAGGCGATCGAGTTGGGCGAGGCGGGTGACGCCGACGTGCTGCTGGTGCACGCCCGCTCGCGCGAGGATGCCTTCATGGATGCGGGGCACGGTGTGCGGCGCGAGGACGTGATGTACAACGACTTTATCATCGTCGGCCCTCCCTCCGACCCGGCGGGGATCGCGGGCATGACCGATGCGGCAGCCGCATTCGCCCAGATCGCCGAAGCGGAAGCGCCCTTTGTATCGCGCGGCGACGACTCGGGGACGAACACGAAGGAGAAGGCGGTGTGGAGCGCGGCGGACATCGAGCCGGCAGCCGACTGGTACATCTCGGCGGGGCAGGGGATGGGCGCCGTGCTGACGATGGCCGACGAGCAGCAGGCGTACACGCTGAGCGACAGGGCGACCTACCTGGCGCGGACGCTGGAGGGCACAGAACTCGTGATCGTGGTCGAGGGGGACCCGATCCTGTTCAACCCGTATGGCGTGATTGCCGTAAACCCGGAAAAGAGCGCCGAGATCAATGATGAGCTCGCCAACGAGTTCATCGACTGGATCATCTCGGTGCCGACGCAGGAGATGATCGCCAATTTCGGCGTGACCGAGTTTGGTACATCCCTCTTCATTCCCGACTCGGCGGCCTGGCGCGAGGCGCATCCAGCCGAGGGTGAGCCGGCCGAGGGTGGGGTGCCGGCCGACGCAGCACTCAAGGTGACAGGCAACGTGGCAAGCGAGATCGGCTGGACCGAGGAGCAAGTGCGGGCAATGCCGACGATCGACGCCGAGTCGACGAACAAGGACGGCGAGACCAAGCCTTACACCGGCGTGCTGATCAACGACTTGCTAACGCTGGCCGGTCCCAACGCCGATGCCCCGGCGGTGGTGTTTGTGACCGACGACGGCTACACGGGCGAAGTGGCGCTGGCCGAGATGCAGGGGTGCGCCGACTGCATCCTGTCGTTCCGCGAGCAGGGCGGTTTTGGCATCGTGATGCCTGGTTTTGCGGGCAATGTGCAGGTAAAGGGAGCCATCGAGATCCAGGTCAAGTAGACGCGACACCCGCTCCGGCGCATTGTACCTGGCATCGGCACCTGCCGGTGCCGGGTACCGAACCGGTATGGCTGTTGCACTGTCTCTTGAGAATCGCTCCCGGGTGGCAGCGGGCCGGCACGCAGGGCGGCAGTGCTCACGGATTGACGGCAGGACGGCTGAGGCTGGCTCGTGCACCGGTGGTGGCAGAGTGCTGAGACCTTGCTACTTTGCGACTCTGTCATGCGGATCTACAGATCGAGAGGGGCCCACTCACCGGTGATGGATCGAAGAGTGGAAGGGTTTGGCAGAGCCGGCACTCAGAGTGAACCAGTTTCGCAGCAGCCGCACCGAATCGGCGTGCGCTGTTGACGGATGGGACCGCAGCCTGTATACTGGGTTGGCCGTTTTACTAAAGCACGTCTGCGTAACACGGGCGTGCTGTGCGCATCAAAAGGCAAGATTACGAAGGGGAACAGAGACTGGGATGAGCCTGATAAGAGACGAGAGTGGACGGCTGCACATCGAGACGCGGCTGATGGCCGAATCGCTGATGGACAAGGGGCTGCTGGAGAGCACGCAGGGCGAGAGCGTGTTCCGCATGCTGCCGGACCTGAACGTGATCAAGCTGGGCGGGCAGAGCATTATCGACCGGGGGCGCGAGACGGTGCTGCCGCTGCTGGACGAGATCGTGGCGGCACGGAAGGATCACCCGCTGCTGGTGATGACGGGCGGCGGCACGCGCAGCCGGCACGCCTATGCCATCGCACTCGACCTGGGCATGCCGACGGGTGTGCTGGCCAAGCTGGGATCGAGCATCAGCGAGCAGAACGCGCTGATGGTGTCGATGCTGCTGGCGCCGGCGGGCGGGGTCAAGATCGGAAACGACGACGTGGTCAAGATGGCGGCGTACCTGGCGCTGGGCGCGATCCCGGTGATGCACGCCATGCCACCCTACAGCCTGTGGGAAGAGCCGCCGCAGAAGGGGCGCATCCCGCCGCACCGCACCGACACCGGGGCGTTTCTCACCGCCGAGGTGGTGGGTGCGAGGCGCTGCATCCTGGTCAAGGACGAAGAGGGGCTGTTCACGGCGGATCCGAAAAAGAAGCCTGATGCGGAGTTCATCCCCGAGATCGAGGTGAGCGAGCTGATCGCACGCGACCTGGAGGATCTGGCGGTGGAGCGAGCGATGCTGCAGGCGCTGGCGAACGCGCGCAGCGTGCGGGAAGTGCTGCTCGTGAACGGGCGAGAGCCGGGGAACCTGACGCGGGCACTGCGCGGCGAGAACGTGGGGACA
>DATHUZ010000595.1:0-9597 GCA_035461725.1 Anaerolineae bacterium | reverse complement strand
GGCGGCCCCTGCGTGTGCCGTTTGAGGTAACACCGTGAGTGCGTTCATCGTTCCCTTTCTCCTCTGAATCAGGCGGTCTGGCCGCCGTCAGTTCTATTATAACGCCCCAATCCCCCCAATCGCATCGGCCAACTGGGGGATTGGGGATTGGCGGGGTGGACAATCTGTGAAGGCGGGCTGTGGTGCGTGAGCAGATTGGTTGTGCGAATGCGATCCTGGTATGCCGGAATTCAGAAAATATGACCCTCTTGGCGCATATTGCCCTATGCCAGACTTTGTGGTATACTATCTCCAATCAGGATATACAGAGGGGGCGCGATGTATACTGCTACTGTGTCAGGGAAAGGTTGGGTGGTGATCCCCAAGGCCATGCGAGAAAAGCACGGCCTCGAGAAAGGGTCGCGGGTGCAGATCGTAGACTATGGCGAGATGCTGATGATCGTGCCGCTGCCCGATGATCCGGTCGAAGCGCTGCACGGCATGTTCGCAGGTGGGCCATCGCTGACCGAGGAGCTGCTTGTAGAGCGAGGGCAAGAGCGGGCGAGGGAGGAACGGGCCGGTGAGTGACACGTTTGTCCTCGACAGCTTTGCGATGCTCGCACTCCTGGGCAATGAACCGGGGAGCGATGACGTAGCCGACCTGCTCCGGCGGGCAAAGGCGGATCAGGTCCGCGCGCTGATGACGTGGGTGAACGTCGGAGAAGTGGCTTATATCATCGAGCGGCGGTGGGGGGTGGAGCGGTCACAGGTCGCACTGGCGATGATGGAAGCGACGGCCCTGGAGATGGTGGCTGTGGGGCGCGATCTGGCGGTTGCCGCGGCGCACATCAAGGCGAGTCACGCCATAGCCTATGCCGACGCGTTTGCCGCTGCATTGGCTCAGGAATCGGCGGCTACCCTGGTGACCGGAGACCCCGAGTTCAAGCTTCTGGAAAATGTGCTAAAGATAGAGTGGCTGCCGCAGCGTGTGCCCTGACTCGCCGGCAGGCGCTCACCCTTACCTCGTGTCGTGGCTCACCACTCTTTTCTCCACTGTTCCGATCGATCGTGCGCCGGCGAGGCCACCGACGCATAGAGCGCATTCGGCCCCGGCTCGTAGCCGCCCACGAATGCCCGCGTCGCCCCGAGCCGCTGCACGCGTCGCAGCCCTTCCGTGATCGTCGCCCGCGCCAGACCGCGGCGTTGGTGCTCCGGCACGGTGGCGACCGGCTCGACGTAGGCGCTGCGCGTGACGTCGTCGTACCAGAGCGTGCAGAACGAGGCGATCTCGCCGCCCGGCGCCAGGGCCACGATGTCGAGATCGCGGCGGTAGAGTGGGCAGCGCTGGATGTTGAGGTACCACTCCCATCCTTCGTACTTTTCGTCCGGCTCGTGCGGGTGAAAGCCACGCCACGAGGCCCAACTGCGCGCCGGCAGCTCGCCCGGCCCGCCGAGTGACCGCACGCTGTAGCCGGTGGGGACCGGTGCGTCGGGAATGGGTGCGTCGAGATCGCGCCGCCACTGGTACTCGGCCCACTCGCCGCGCGTGTAGCCACGGCCTTCCAGGATCGACTGCCGGAGCGCGTCTTGATCGTCGGTCCACACGACCAGCACCCGCCGGCCGTCCCGCTCCGCCGCCAGGTGCTCCTCGGCCACGGCCAGCATCTCTTCTTCCAGCCCGGCCGTGCGCAGCGTGGGGTGCACCTGCAGGTGCGCTTCATCCGTGCCTTCGGGGTTCAGCACCGCTGCGATCCGGCCGTCCGCCATCTCCCACAGGAAGGTGACGCCGGCAATCGAGTCGCGGTTCTGGCAGTTGAGGGCCACGTGCCAGCGCCAATAGTCGAGCCTGGCGACGGACCAGCTCCACTCGCGCCGGCCGTTCAGCAGGAACACCTCACGCAAAAAGGCGCGGATGTGCCAATAGTCCTCTTCGTCTTGGTACGGCCGCATCGTTGGTTTCATGGTGGGAACCTCCTGTGGTTGCCGGCGTTAACGTGCGGCGGCCTGCTGAACGATTTTTACGATCCCTCTGCCGCCGTCCACACGCACCCTGTCGCCCGTTTGCAGCACCGCGGTCGCATTCCCGCACCCCACTACCGCCGGGATGCCCAGCTCGCGGGCGACGATCGCGGCGTGCGACAGCGGCGCACCGACGTCGGTGATGACCGCCGCGGCACGGGGGAAGAGGAGTGTCCAGGCGATATCTGTCTGGACGGCGACCAGGATCTCCCCCTGCTGGAAAAGGTCCGCGTTCCGCGGGTGATCGATCACGCGCACGATGCCCTCGACCACCCCCGCCGAGCCCGGCGACCCGACTACCAGGTCCAGATCTTTGGCCGTCGCTGGCGTGCCTGGAAAGATATCCGTCGGCCGGTCCGGATCCGCCGCCCAGGCAAAGGGGTCGAACGGCGCGCAAATCACGGACGGGTAGGGAGGCAGGGCCTTGTACTGGCGGTAGGCTTCCACCCTGCCGGGAATGGCCTGCATTTGGGACCGGTCACCCGCGAGCAGGGCCAGCAGCTCGCCCAGAGTCAGGTAGAAGACCTGGTTGCCGAGCCCGGTGAGCTCTCCGGCCCGCAGCGCAAAGAGCCGCACCGCCCACCGGTCACGCACGTAGGCGGAACGGGCGAGCTCGCGCAAGCGCGCCCGTCGCCCGCTCTCGTCGAGCCGGCGGCCGATGCGCCGCGCTGCACGAGGAGCACGGGCCTCCAGCCGCCGCCATGCTCTCGCAAAAGCTTCGCGCTGCCTCGCCATCAGGCTCTCCACGTCCACCACACGCCGGCCGATTCGCTCCAGCTCCTCGTCGAGCCAGGCCGGGTCTTCTGATGGCCGGGGCACCGACAGCTCAAACTCGTTGGGGCCGCGATGACCGTAGGCTTGCAGGTAGGCGGCGCGGGACATCTCGCCGCGCGCCACGCGATCCAACCCAAGCAGTGGTCCGAGGCTCTCCACCGGTGCGTCTCCGTGGCTCAGGTTGCCGATCAGGATGTCTGCGTCGTCGGGCCCAACCAGGGTGGTGAGCCGCCGGCGCTGCGTCAGGGTATAGTGTGCCGAGTCCATCACGCTGCCGAGCACGCACCACACTCCTTCCTTCACGTGCGGTTTGATCTCGGCATGCCACAATCGGGACAAGCCGGCGCCGGTCGATTCCGCCTCGATCGCCTGCCGAATGCCCTGAAACCACGCCACGTTGGAATCCACATATCGCGGCGTCCGGCGAATGCCGCGCCGCTGCTTCTGCTGCGCCTGCAGGCTGGAAAATACACTACGCAGCCGGGTGAGGGCGGAGAGGGGGATGAGCGGGATGGACAGATCTTCCGGCAAGCGCATGTAGAGCGTCGATTCCATATAGTTGAGCAGATCCTGCTGGCTGCGGCCAACCGTCTGAAACACCGTCGCCAGGATGCTGATGTTGAGGTATGGGCGCCCCCCGATCACGCCGACAGTGGGCATGCCCGGGATAAACACCCAGTCGTCGAGCGTGAACTGGAGCACCGACCAGGTGAGAGGGGTCATGACCTCGGTGACCGCCTCGCCAAAGTTGACGCTCGACCACAAATATTCGCCCGTTAGCGAGTCGTTCCATCCGCTCACGTCGCCCACTCCTTCTGGTAGATCGTGTGGCGCTGGCACTCGCGGTAGCCCATGCTTTGGTACAGTCTCAGGGCACCGCTCGGGTTCTGAGTGTCGACGCCCAGCGCCGTCTCTTCCATGCCCAGGTCGCGGAACATGCGGATGCTCTGCGCCAGTAGTGAACGGGCCAGGCCGCGCCGCCGCCATGGCCGCCGCACAAAGATGTCCTGGGTGTAGCCGCGCCGGCGGCGGTACTGCTTGTTCTGCTCCCTGTCCAGGCGGTTCAGCACCATGCCGGCGACCTGGTTGCCCTCCCAGGCCACTTGCCACAGCTCGGGCGCGAACAGCCGCCCGCGCGTCCAGCGTTCGTAATCCTGTTGCGTAGGCTCGACGTAGCCCCAGTGGTCGCGCCGTGCCTCCCACATCGCGTCCCAGATGGCGCGGATCTGATTGGGGTCGACAGGCCGCACCTCCAGGCCAGGTGGTAGCGGCGCCTCGGGCAGAGGTAGGCCGATGGGGCGGGTCATCATGATCAGGTGACGCACCGGCGCATACCCCGCCGACGCAAAGAGTGCGTGCGCTCCGTCCTGGGTGCCTTCGGCCCAGGCGCGGAAGAGCTTGTGGATGCCGGCCGGATGGGCGCGGGCGGTGTCGCGCAGGCGAGCCTCGTCGTAGCGCAGCATGGCGGCGCCGAGACCCCGGCGTCGCCATGCGGGATGCACAAAGCCGAGGGAGACGTAGAGACGCTCCACCCGGCAGTTCTCGGGCTCTCCCGCACTCTCCTCTAGCCACCACACACGGCTGAAGGCAATGGCTTCCCCATCGATCTCGGCAAAGAGCATGTCGCGCTCGGGGTCGCAGTTCTTCAGGTGGGCAAAGACCCAGGCGATTTCTTCTACCGTGTTGACATAGTCGAGGCGATCCGCGTCGTTGCAGTCGTCGAGAATGCGGACCATGCCGGGGTAGTCGACCTCACCGCGGAAGCGGCGAAAGGCCAACCCCGGAATGGCCGGCGCGCCGGGCACAGATATGGTAGCCTGGTCGATCATTTCATCCGGACCCGCCATTCTCTCGGGCCAGCACCTTGCGCATGTGCTGCATCGGGATCCCGCGCCCGTCAAAGCTCCGGCCCGAGCGCACGCCGGTCGACCGCTTGTAGCCCATCGCCGCGTAGAAAGGCTCTCCGTAGAGCGTGGCCGCCACCCGGATCACCGTCACGCCCTGGCGCCGGCTCTCCTCCTCAAAGTGCTCGACGAGGCGGCGCCCGATCCCGCGCCGGTGGCAGTCGCCGCGCACGAACAGGCTCCCCAGCCGCTCCTTTCTGCCGCGCAGCACGCCCACGATCTCGCCCTCTTTTTCGGCGACGAGCACGATGGCGGAGCGGATCACGCGCGCGATCGCTTCCTGGTGGGCCGGATCGGGCGAGTGGGCGTGCTGAAAGGGTCCCAGAAAGGCGCCTCGTTCTTCGGGCCGCGCGAACGACAGGTTGAACTTGTCGTAGGTGTCGGCGATCAACACGCCGACCTCTGCGGCATCCTCTTCACGGTACGGACGGATTTCGATCATGGTGACGATTCCTCCCTGGCTGCAGTGAGCCTGAATTCGCGCTCAAGAGACGGCGTCATCGGTCGCCGCGGCGACAGTGCCCGCTGAGCGGGCAGGCAGGACGAACTTATTCCACGCAATCGGGATCGAGATCAGGCACGCTGCCACGGTGACCAGGAAGGGCACCTGTGGGCCGATGCGCTCCCACAACTGCGCCCCTATCCAGGGGAAGGGCAGCGACAGCAGCCCCAGCGACGTGCCAAACAGCCCGTAGGCCAGCCCGCGCCTCTCTTCGGGCACCACCTTCGAGATCAACGAGTCGTAGGCCGGCATCAGGCAGCCGACGCCCAGGCCAAAGGTGGCCATGGCCACCAGGAAGGCCGGCAGCGTGCGTGCCTGCAGCAGGATCGCCAGCCCTGCCGCTTCGATGAGAAACCCGGCGACGATCACCGCGCGCTCGCTGCGCCGGTCGATCAGCCCGCCGGCGGAGGCCGAGGCGACGATGGTGGCGGCACCCCACGCCGCGTTCAGCCAACCAATCTGCTCCACGTTCAGGCCGCCGATTTCCGACAGGTAGATCGGGTACAACTGGCCGATCAGATTGAAGGCGGTGTCGCCGATGGCGTCGGTCACCCAGATCCAGGTCAGGATGCCGCCGGCGAGCAGCAGGGCGAACATGGCCGCCAACTGCGTCTTGAGTCCCGACACGGTCGGCTTGGCGGCGCTGCCGTGCGGGGCAAAACGCCGCGCCGTCCCCATCCACACGCGCAGGGCCGTCGCCAGGGCAAAGATCAGGAACGCCACGAACATCATCTGCCGGAACCCGGCCCGGTAGGCCAGGAACCCGCCCAGTGCCGGCCCCGCCACAGTGACGATCATATAGATGCTCTTGGTCAGGCCAAACACCCGCCCGCGCTCCTCTTCCGACGATTGCTCGGCGATGTAGGCGCCAAAGCTGGGGCCGACGACCGAGTTGGACACGTAATCGACGCACAGGCCCACCAGCACCCACTCCCACGAGGGCGCGAGGAAAAAGATCAGCCAGCCGAACACCGAGATCGAGCTGCCGATGGCAATGATGCGCAGCCGCCCGATCGTGTCCGACAGCCAGCCGCCCAGGATCTGCAGGCCCGTCGGCACGAGCGACGCCAGGGTAAAGACTAGCCCGACCTCGGCCACAGTCGCGCCCAGGTCGACCAGGTAGAGCGACAGCATGCTGTAGCCCATCTGCCCGGCGATGTTGGCGAGGATCATGGCCAGCAGGAACCAGCGTAGATTGGCATGCAGAATGGTTTTGCGTTTAGAGCTCATCTTTACCATCAATGGCGCTTTGGATTACCAGGTTTTGACCCACGAATCGGACAGCTCCAGTGTGCCCAGGGCTGCACCGTAGAGCGCATTCGCCGCCGCGTCGTAGCCGTTGGCAAAGGCACGCGTGCCGCCCAGGCGCTGCATGCGGCGCAGCCCTTCCCAGATGACGGCCTTGCCCAGGCCGCGCCGCTGGTGCTCAGCGGCCGTGCCCACCAGCACGCACACGCCGCTGCGCGTCACGTCATCATACCAGATCGTGCAAAAAGCCGCGATTTCGCCGGCCTCGGTTGCAGCCACGACGTCGAGGTCGCGCCGGTAGAGAGGCCCGGCCTGGATGTTGCTGTACCACTCCCACCCCTCGTACGCTTCGTCGGGATCGTCCGGATGAAAGGCGCGCCACGACGCCCAACTGCGCGCCGGGTGCTCGTCGACGTCGCCCATGGAGCGGATGGTGTAGCCCGCTGCCACCGGCACCGCGGGGATGGCTGCATCCAGGTCCCGCGACCAGTGGTGTACCGGCTCTCCCCATTTCCGGTACCCGCGCTCAGTGAGTACTGCCAGCCGGAGCTCGTCGTCGCGGTCGCGATTCACGACCAGGTATCGCCGGCCGTCGCTCGTGTCCGCGGCAAACCGTTCTTCGGCCACCGCCAGCACCTCTTCCTCCAGTGCCTGCGTGCGAAAGGCGGGATTCATGTGCAGGAAGACCTCGCCGGCATAGACCGGGTGGAGCACGGCGGCGATGTCACCCGCGGCCGTCTCCCACAATAGCGTCACCTCCGGGACAGGTGGGCAGCACTCACAGGTCGCGATCAGGTGCCAGCGCCAGTAGTCGAGGCGAGCTACATGCCAGCTCCGCTCGCGCCGGCCGTTGAGCAAGAACACGTCGCGCAGAAAGGCGCGGATGCGCCAGTAGTCGTCCTCGTCCCTATACCAACGCATCGTCGGTTTCATCAAATGTTCTCCAGTTCACAGCCCAACCAGGATGATAATCGCCAGCGGCAAGCCATTGTTGAAGGCGTGACCCAGAATCCCTATCCAGGTGTTCTTGCTGCGCTGAAAGACGTAGGCCAGAGCGAGAGAGCTGAGCAGGATCGGCGGAATCAGCCAGTACTGGAACGCGTGCGAAAGTGCCCAGATCGTGCCGTGAACCAGGAACGTCCGTTTGCCGTACGTCAGCTCTTGCCGCGGAAAGATCATGCCTCGCCAAAAGATCTCTTCTCCCAGGATGTTCAGCACGAGCACGAATGGGATCAGCGGCACAACGCCTTCGGACGCCAGTTGCGCTCCGATCTGTGTGACAGAGAGCTGCTTCACCGGGTTGATATAGTCTGGAATTGCGGTTGGCATCGGCAGGAGCCCTCTCGAAATGGCGCGCGAGATGAGCGGAGAAAAGAGCAGCGTCGACGCGAGCATGAAAAGACCGAGGCCGGTCGACCAGACGGCCACGCTGCGCGTCAGGCGCTTGAGTTGGATGCGGCGCAGAAAGCTTTCCCACGTCCGCTGGTTTCCCTCGTGCAAGAAGGCGAGTCCCGACCATGCCAACATCACGAGGAACGGGATCGAGAGCGACACCAGGTAGGTGCGGTACGCGCTCCATCCCATCTGTTCGAGGACGGGGCGGACGCCATAGAAGCAGAGCAGCCCGAGGAGGCTGATGGCGAGCAGGATCGCGACCGACTCCCTGGTCGTCATGGGCTTCACGTGGCTGCTCGACTGCACGATGTACGACCTCCACGATTCCATAGCGCTTGGCCACTTTCCTGGCGGCTTATTATAACAGAGGTTGGTCCCCGGCGCATCCGCCAGCCGGCCAATGACTGCCTGGACAGACGTCCGATCTTTTTCCCGGGCCGGGCCCAGTTGTGGCCTGGCTGCAACGGACTCCCTGGCGCGCCGGGCGCCAGGGAGTCGTGGATAGCGGCGGTGTCGAGGTGCTCAGGCTGTGGATGCCGTGCCCCTGGCACCCCTGACCCTGCGCAGCGCCGGCAGCCGCCAGCCACCCTCACCCGCCACGCGGATGTCGCGCCGCTCGAACCGCCACCAGGCGAGCGCGGCCAGCAGGGCACTCACGGCGATCAAGCCCAGGAACGAGGCCAGGTCGAGCCCACCGATGGCGTCGGCCCCCTGGAAGTAGTCGTACGGCAGGAAGCGGGCGATGGACGCGAGGCTCTCATTCAGGCCCGCCATCGACGTCAGAAAGTAGCTCGTCACCAGCACGAGGCCGGCGCCCGCTGCCGCGAGCCGGCGCGACGGTAACAGCAAACTCAGCAGCAGCGCCACCGCGCCATAGACCAGTGTCTGCGCCAGCAAGGGCACGAATGGCAGCGCCATCTCACCCCAATTGAGCTCGAGGCTCGACCCGCCCAGCAGCACCGAAAAGCCGAGCCAGCCGATGACCAGGATGCCGAGCGTCGCAGCAACGAAGGCGAGCACGCGCCCCCAGAAGAGCCCGCCCCGGCTCACGGGATGGGCCACGATCAGGTCGAGACGCCCGCTCTCCTCGTCACTCGCCAGCAGCCCGCTGCCGACGATGACGGCAAAGATGCCCAGGATCACGGGCAGCATCGAGAACCCGTACATCCCCAGGTACCCCTGCGGCGTGGCGATGCTGGCCGCGTCTCCGCCAAAGAAGGCCAGGAACTCGGGCGGGTAATTCTCGATCATCTGCATGAACTCGCCCTGCTCCGCCATGAACACGTCGTAGAACGGCACCAGCATCAGGCCAAGGGCGGCGACGCCGAGGCCCCAGCCGATGATCTGACCCCGAACTGACGACAGCGTGTAACGCAGTGTCGTGAACATGTTTGCACTCTCCTTGTATCCTCTGCTCTGCAGAGGCGTCAGCTCTTCTGATAGTAGCGCAGGAACACCTCTTCGAGTGAGGGCCTGCTCGTCTCCAGTTCGCGCACCGGCAGGCTGCCGAGCGCGTGGACCAGCGGTTCCATGTCGCCTTCCACCTGCAGGCTGATCCGCTGGCTGTCGTCGCGCGACAGCAGGGTCACGCCCGGCAGGCGGGCCAGGGCATCGCAGTCCACCGGCTCTTTGAATTCGATCGTCGCCTGGCGCAGCGCCCGGTCGACCAGGGCCTGTGTGTCGGCCACCTCGACGATCTCGCCCTCGCGGATCATGCCCACCCGGTCGGCCACCGCCTGCACCTCGCTCATGATGTGCGAGCTGAAAAAGACGGTG
>DATHUZ010000594.1:0-10702 GCA_035461725.1 Anaerolineae bacterium | reverse complement strand
ATACTATGCAGGTTCTCCTGGCGGATGAGGTCGACGTCGCCGATAGGGCGTTCGGCCAATGAGTCAACATAGATCGGCTCATTTCCATCAAAGGCTGCAATGATCCGCTCGGCTCTGTCGCGTGGGATGCGTTGTTGTTCGACGTAATGTGTTGACAATCCATAGCCAGCGCGGATCGAGAGTGTCTCTTCTTTCTCATCCCACTGCATGAGGCTCACGGCTTCCGCCTGGAAGGCGTGAGCCGCTTCGAGCGCAATCTTGTCACGCAAGGTGTCGAGGTCGAGCTCCGTGCCAAGAGCCGCCGCGATCGTCTGGATACTCTGCAGCCTGATCCGTGCCTGGTGTTCTGATGCAAAGAGCCGGGCGTTTTCGACGGCAATCGCCGCCTGATCGGCCAGCAGCTCGAGCACCCGCAGTTCGGCCTCGGGCACGGTATACGCGTTCTGGTAGGCGACACTCATCACACCAACCACCCGTTGCCCGATTTTGAGCGGCAGCCCAATGATCGCCCCCCGCCACTGATGGGGTGTGTTCTGAAACAGAGGATGGGTGTACATATCCGGGACGACGATCGCCTGGCCGGTGCGTGCCACGGTCTGCGTCAGTCCACCCTCACGTGGGATCGCCCAGGGTGTACCGGTTTGGCCATCTGCCCACCTGGCGGCACCAAAGACAAGCTCGTCCCTATCGCCGGCGGTCGCGGGTTGGTAGAGAAAAACGTGCGCGTCCTGCGCATCCGGGATCAAGGTTAGCGAGGCATCCAGGATGGTTTCGAGCACTTCTTGCAGCTCGAGGCTCGAGGTCACGCTCAGGCTCGCACCACGCACCGCCTCGAGCTCTGTCACCCGGCGGCTGGCGGCAGCGTACAGCCTGGCGTTTTCGAGCCCGAGCGCCAACAGATCGGCCAGGCTCTGCGCGATATAAAGGTCCTGTTCGTTAAAAGCGTCCAGCCTGTCGCTGTTGACGTCGAGGACGCCGACCACGCGCTCGCCCACCATGATCGGCACCGCCAGCTCTGACATCGTTTCTGTGAGCAGCGTATCCTGGATGTAGAGAGGGTCCTCTTTGACGTTGCCCGATACGTAAGGCCGGGCGGTTGCGGCCACGTGCCCCGTGATGCCTTCGCTGCCGATCTGAAATCGCAGGCCTCTCTCGCGCCACTGCGCGGCGTTGGCCGGGTGGCTGCTCGCCTGAAAGGTAACAAACTCGCCGGTCTGCTCGACCAGGAATACGTCGACGTGATAATAGCCAAATTCCTTCTGAATCGCTTCGGTCGCATACTCGAGTAGAGCACTCGGTTCGAGGATCGACAATGTGCGCTGGCTCAAGTCGCGCAGGAGGCGAAGCTGCGCCGAGCGCGTGCGCTCTGCCTCTAACAGGCGCGCGTTTTCGATGACGATGGCAGCCTGATTCGCAAAAGTCATTACCTGGTCGGCATGGGCGCTGGTGTAGAACCCCGGGATGGCCTTGTCCAGATTCAGGGCGCCGATCACCTGTCCCTGTGCAATCAAAGGCGCGCCGAGCCACGACCGGATATACTCGAGACCGGCGAAAGAAGACCAATCAGGATCGCCACGCACGTCGTCAATGATCAGTGGCGCGCGGTGGTCGCGCAGCCATGCCAGTTTTCTGTCTTCCGCGCCCAGGGTGATGGTGACCACGTTCACAGATGGAGGAAAGCCACTGCCGGCGATAATGTGCCAGCCCGGTGGATCGTCGGGCCGGCGCGGATCAAGAATCAGGATCGAGGCGCTGTCGTAGCTCACCACCTCGCCGAGCTGGAACAGGAGCGTGTCGAGTACTGCCTCAAGTCCCTGGCCGGAGGTAGTGATGAGCGTTGTCTGGCGTGCGATCCCGGCTGTGTCGCGGTGCACGCGCTCTTCGCCGGGTGGCCGGACGCTGGGATGATGAACCTGGGCCACCTCGACGACCTGTCCGGCATCGTCGACGATGGGCGATGCCGACACGCGATGGTAGGGCGCGCCTGGCGCCCCACACCAGAAGGTGAGCGGCTGGCCGGTTTCAAAGACCCGCCAGGCAGGGCATCGGGTAGTCGTGCATGGCTCGCCTCCCTGCTCCGCACCCGGGCAGGGCTGACCGGTGATCGATTTTTCTGGCCGGCCCACGCGGCGTAGCCAGGCAGAGTTGGCGTACGTGATCCGGAGATCACGATCGACGACGACAACTTCTTCAGCCAGGCTGTCGAATATGTGTCGGAAGCGATCTACCATGCACCATCATTCTTTCAGCAGCCAACTCCAATAGAGCCAGGTGACCACCAGCCCCAGGGTCAACCCGGCAGCCAACGGCAGATGATAGAGGAACAGGTAGAACAGGGGAGAGTTGAGAGCAGGGGGGATGTCACTTGCCGGCGCCCAAAAGATGCTGGCGCGTAAAAAGCGAATCACGAGGGCGAGTGTCAGGAGGGCGCTGGCCACATAGTAGGCCTGGTAATATGCGCGCATCTTGGTTACCGCGCCCAGCTTGCGACCAAACTGGCCCAGGATAACCAGGGCAAAGATGAGTGAGATCAGTCCCAGGGAGCCGACGATGGCGCCCACGAGGTCGATCACCGCCGTCCTCCCATCATTTTCCGGTGCAGAGAATATGCCAGCAAGATCAATACCGAGCCACCGAGCAATAACAGGAGGTCGGGGCCCCAGGCGCCGACGAAATCGAGCAGCGGGTCGCCGGT
Source organism: Anaerolineae bacterium (assembly GCA_035461725.1). Classification (GTDB taxonomy): domain Bacteria; phylum Chloroflexota; class Anaerolineae; order JAAYZQ01; family JAAYZQ01; genus JAFGIA01. Next base: position 8,007 of record DATHUZ010000594.1, on the reverse strand, counting down.
GTAGCCGTTGGCGAAAAATGCATCCCACACCCCCGCAGCGAAAAGCAGCACGACAGGGGCGAGAAACAACTGGTAGCGGCTTTTCTGCCCGTAGCGCATCTGGTAGTAGCGGCCGATGAAAAAGAGCCCAAGGATCAGCACAGCCGCCAGCGTCCAGGAGTAGAGCACGAGGATGGAGCCTACAACATTCAACGCTTTGCTCCCAGATCTCTGCTCCCGACGCCTGCTACTCGCTCGTGTCCGCACCAGGCAGTGGATTGCGTCGCAGTCACAGGCCGGGCTAGCCTTCCTGTCCTTCGTGCCGGCCTCGACGCTCACTGGCGCGCGGGCCAAACGCACGGTCGAAAGCTTCTGCCATCCGCCGGGGGCTGCCGCTCATGATCCCTTCCTGGCCTTCGAAGCGAGACAGGATCTCAATCCCCTTGTTCGTGATCTCGAACTGGCGGATGTCCTTCGCGTGATCGCTTCCTCTCAGCTTCAGGACGAGCAGCGCCTTTCGAATCGCGCTCTCGATCTCCACGTAACGCAGCATGATGTAGCTGTCGACGACGTACGCGATGGCGTTTTCGGTTTCGTCTTCGCCGAGAAGCATGGGGCTCTCGCGGGTCAGCACGCTGGTCAGCCCTTCGCGCTTGAGTGCGTTGATGAATCCATAGACCACCGATCGCAGCTCGATCGGGTCGTCGGCGAGCTGATCAAAGTGAGATACGCTGTCGATCAGAATGCGGCGCGCGCCCATCTCGCGCGCCAGGGTCTCGATCGTCCCGCCCACGCTTTCGAGATCCGAGCGGCTGACCTCGGGACTGGTCATGATGACACGCAGCTTGCCGTCGCGCTCGAGCTGGCGAAAGTCCCAACCGAACCCTTCCGCATCGCGATAGTACTGCTGGGGAAACTCTTCGAACGTGACGATCAGGCCTGGTTCGTTGTAGTAGCGGATGCCGTTGTAGATGAACTGCATGCCGAGGGTACTTTTGCCGGTTCCCGGCGGACCTTCAACCAGGTTGGCCGTTTGGGGCAGGAAGCCGCCATGCAGCATCTCATCGAGACCCTTGATGTCAGTCTTGACGCGGTCGTTGCCCATCTTTTCCTCCTCCCTTGGATGCACTGGCTCGTGTTGCCGATTCAGCCCTGACGACAAGCCCGGTCGATCCCCGGCATGCCCGTCGAGCTCTCGATCTCGAACGCCAGGCTCCTACCCGGGTAAGCTGCCAGACACCTGCACCTGCCGGTGGCTATCGCATTCCACGCACAATGTGATAGATCACCTTGACACGGAAATGGCGGTCCTCGCAAGCGGTGATGAATCGGTCCAGCAGCTCGCGCGTGCTGGCGTCGTTCGTGAGCGAGTAGATGGGAAGCCCTTCGACCGACTTGGCATCCATGATCCCGCTCTCGACCAACTCCTGCAGCTCGGGCTCGACTGTCGCCGCGTTGCGCCCCACGTACTTGGCGATGTTATCTGCTGTGTCGGCGGTATTTGGATTTTCACGCAGAAAGCGGACCAGGTCCCATTTGATAAAGGAGTTGACCTTTGTCTTGACGAGATCGAGAAGCGGTGGGTCCATGTCATTCATGAGCCTGGTGGTGAAATCTTCTCCACTGAAGACCAATGTTGCACCTCCCTGTTCTTCTGGGGCCTGTTACCCCGTAGTCGGCGCATCCGCCATCCTGTCGCGGAGGAAGATGTCGCACCGGACCACTCCTGTTGTTTTGGCTGCCCTTATTGTAACATCATCGCGCGAAAAGATCAAGCGTGCGAGCGAGCGGAAACGAAATCTGATCTGCTGGAAAAGCCGGCTCGTTCGTGTCGCACTATTTGCCTGGCAATCCCGCCAGCGGTTCTGGCGCGTGCCTGAACAGCGTTCGCACCGCCGTTCGCCGCACGTTGTGACCCAACTCTTCGAACAACTCGAACGCCCGCCGTTTGTACTCCACCAGCGGATCTCGCTGCCCGTACGCTTCGAGGCCGATGCCGCGCCTCAGGTCCTCGATATCGGTCAAATAGTCGATCCAGAGGCGGCTGATGGTGTGTAACAGCACCTGGCGCTCGATCCGTGCCATGATGCTCCGCCCCAGGTAGGCAGACACTCGCTCTTGCTCTGCTCCATCCAGCTCGGCAAAGGTGCGCCGGCCCCAGTCGCGCACCACCTGGCGTCCCATGTCGCGCAAGAGCTCGCGGTATACGTCTCGCGCCCCAGGGTCGCCGCGGGCGAGCTCCTCGAGTGCCTGGTTGCGCAGCGGGCGAAGTACACTCTCATCGGCCGCCAGGCCGCGCGCGCGGAGCAAGTCGCGCACCTGGCGCCGCTCATCCCGATCCAGGCCGGCGAACGGCTGCCGCCTGAGCTGATCTTGATAGCGTCTGCACAGCGCATCGAGTAGCTCCTGCCGCACTTCTGCTGGCAGCTCGCGCAGCGGCCGACTGGAAACCTGTTCCAGCCGCTCTTTGTCGAGGAACCACCCGCGTGCCTGCAGATGTGCCACGATCTCGGTGCCCTTGCCAGAGGGGAGCATGCCGGGCCGCAGGTGTGCCCACTCTTCCAGCTTCTGCCGGCCGGCGGCCGCTACCACCGCTTCGAGGTCGGCTCGCGACAGGCTGCTCAACGGCTGTGCCAGCACCTGCCGGCGCACGTCGTCGCTCGCAAAGTAGCCGAGTGCCTCGAGTGCTTCGCGCAGGGCCTGGCGCAGCTCTTCGCCCAGATCGGCGACGGCCTGGTCGCGGGTGGCTTGTTCGAGATCGGCCGCGAGGTCGTCGATCAGGGCCGATCTCAGATCTCCCGGGATATCGTCGAGCCGGCGGTCGAGCACCTCGGCGCGCTTTTTCTCGTCGATAAAGTACCCGCTCTCCGTCAGAGCCTGGAGCACCTGGCCCCGTACATCGTCGGGAAGCGCGGCGATTGGCGTATGCTCGAGATCGGTCTGCCGCCCGTCACCGGCCGGCCGAGACATCAGGTGTCCGGATGCCCCTTCATAGATCGCCTGGCTCACTTCTTCGGGCAGCCGGGATACCGGCGTGTGGAGTATCTGTTGCAGGCGTGTCTGGTCGATGAAATAGCCGGTCGTGCGCAGTTCCTGCTGCACGGCATCCTGCACCTCGGCGGGCAGGGCGCCAATTCTCTGATCCTTCAGCATGGCGGTGAGGCTGGCCAGGATCTGGCGCTCGGCAGCAGATGCGGCTTCCGGCCCAAACTCCTCCAGGCGCTGCAGGGCGAACAGCTCGTCTTTGAACTCGTCGCAAAAGTAGCCGGCGTCGCGCAGGTATGTCCGGACGAGCCGCGCTTCCGCGGCCGGCAGATCGGGCGGCCGGCGGTCGCGAATCGACACCAGCCACTCGCGGCCCAGGTGGCGCGCGACACGCTCTCGCACCGGCTCAGATAGGTCGGCCAGGCGACCGGTCTGGGTCAGGCGCAGCTCTTCGGCACGGTCGGACAGCAGGCCGTTCGCCGTCAGAAAGGTCAGCAGGCTCGATCGCACCTCCTGCGGCAGCTCGCCCCACGGAAGATCCGAAAACTCTGCCAACCTGGCACGCCCCATCGTCTCTTCGAGCCCCTGCAGCATCTCGGCAGGGAGCTGCGCGAGTGGTTTCCGTTCGTAAAGGCTCACCTTCTGTGGGTCGACAAAATAGTCGCGCTCCGTGAGCACCTGGCGCACCTGGCTGCGAATCTCGGCACTCAGCTCCTCCATCGGTTTTTCAGCCAGGTCGGTGCGCAGCCTGTCGCTCAGCTCCTGTCGAACGCGATCGGCAACGCCGGTGTCGAGTTCAGACAGGCGTTGGTCGGGCAGCCGGCCGATCCGTTCCGCCGAAGTGAGCACGCTTGTCTCGCTCAGGTGCTCGACGACTGCCGCACGGAGGTCATCAGGCAGGTCGCCTACCGCAAGGTCTGCAATCCGCTCGCGGCCAAGGGAGCCGCCAATCGATGCGCGTGCCTTGTCGTCGAGCCAGGCCACCGCCTGCCCTTCCACTGCTCGGCGCTGTGCCTCGTCGTGAAACAGGCCCAGGCGCTGGAGCGAGTCGACGACCACCTGGCGCGTCTCGACGTCCAGGTTCGAGATCTTGCGCCGCCCCAGCCGCTCCACCCGCGCACGAGCGACGTGATCGAGTGCGCGCTGCTGGGTTTCGACGGGAAGATCCGAGAGCTGTTTGTGCACCAAAAAGTCCTGCACGCGTGCCTCGTCGAGAAAGCGCCGCTGCCTCTCGAGGTAGGCGACCACGGTATCGCGTATAGGCGCCGGCAGGTTGTCAATCGTCATGGCCTGGTGGGCAGTTACTTCTTGCTGGCCGAGATAACGCGCCGCCTCGTCGCGTGCCGCCAGAGACCACTGGCCGACAGGCTGCTGCTCAAATGCCTGGCGCACCTCCGGCGCGTCAAGATACCCCGTGGCCTGCAGTTGTTCGAGCAGTGCATCGTGCAGCGCTGGCTCCAACCCATTGACGGCCGTGTTCAGCACCGTCTGCTCGAACGCCTTGCCCATCTCGTCCAGGAGCGTTTCGGCACCGGGCAGCGCGCCCACGGCTGGGTTTGCCTCTTCGAGCTGGCGCATGGCCAGCACAAAGGATAACTGCCGGTACACGTCGGCAGGCAGGTCGGCTACCGCCTGCTCGCGCCGATCGCCCAGCTCTTCGGCACCCAGGTAGCGGATCAGGCCGTCATAAGTGTCAGGGGCCAGGTCGTCGAGAGACGCGTGTCCCCAGCGCTTGAGCTCCTGCCGGCCCCAAACGGCCTCGCGCTGCGCGAGCGCGTGCTGTAAAGAGTCGTTCAGTACGCTGCGCACGGCAGCCACGTCCATCCCTTCCACCATGGCGTCGGCGAGAAAGCTAAAGGGCAGGCGTGGGGACCAGGTGAGCTGGCGCTGGTGGGCCCGGCCATACACCTGGCGCTCTGTATAGTGTGTGGCGAGCAGATGCTCCACGATCGCCTCCCACTCTGTAGAGGCGAACGGGTGGCGCTTGGCATCGGCGTTGATATCCGCGATCTGGCGCTGTGCCCACTTGTCAAACTCGTGGCGGCTGGCAGCGTTCAGCGCCTCTTCGACCGTGTCGATCTCCAGCTCGACCAGATCGGCGAGCTGGCCCAGCACGTCGAGGACGTTGTTGATGCGCCCGCCCTTGCGCCCCTCTACCACGGAGGCCTGCAGCCGCTCCAGGTCGCGCGTGGCCGCAGGATCGTCGTCCAGCTCCTTGAGATAGCCGGCGATCAGGTCGTCGAGAAAAGCACCCAATGCGTGGCTTACGAGGCGGTCGAGACGCCCCACCTCCAGGTCGCTCACCTCCTTGACGGTAGTCACGAACCCGAGCACTTTGCCCGGCGCTGAATCGGACGGCGAGTAGCGGGTCAGTCGCTCCTGGATGCTCCGGTCGGCCGCTTGCTTCACGACGAGGTCGCGCACGCGGCCCATCTCTTCGGTCAGCTTGTCGGCCGGCAGCCGCGAGGCGCGCAGGCGGTCGAGCCCGGCCGCCGCTTCACCGGGCAGCCGGCCTCTAGCGCGGTCGATTAGCTCGTGCACCGTCTGGCGATGGAACTGGACCTCGATTTCCTGGAGCCAATAGTCGCGCAGGTCATCGAACGTGTCGATCTCGGGGTGCACGGCGGCATCAGGCATCGTCAGGCGCAGGGGGTAGGTACGCTCCAGGTGCTGCGCCAGACGGCGTGGCTCGAGCTCCTGTCCACGCTCTTCCAGCAACTGCATATAGTCGTCGATTTTTTCGTCGAGCAGCGCGCGATAGCGGTCCAGCCGCTCGTCGTATCCCTCTCGCACGGCGCGTGCCGTGTCGCTCACCTGCTGCTGGAGCTGGTCGCTGTAGCGGGCGGCGGCGCGCCTCACCAGGTCGTCGAGCTCGCGGCGGACGTCATCCAGCGGCTCGCCGGCGAGCTGGTCTGCCAGGAAACCGATGGTGAAGGGGGGAAAGGCGGTATAGTGCTCGCCAAAAGCGACGGCTCCCTGAAAAGATGCCTTGGGTGAGGGGACAAAGAGTGGCACCACGTCGTCGAGGCCGACGAAAAGGCGCATGCGCTGCTCGGCGTCCTCACCAAAGCGCTCCATGTACTCGTCGACCTGCGCATCGAGCATGCGCCACATTTCGGCGCGTAGATCGTCGGTGGTCAGGATGCGCAGGCGCTCGTCATAGATCGTCTCGCGTTGGCGGTTGAGCACGTCGTCGTATTCGAGCAGGTGTTTACGAACGTCGAAGTTGCGCTCTTCCACCTTCTTCTGTGCGTTCTCGACCGCTCGCGTGACCCACGGGTGCTCGATCGGCACGTCCTCTTCCATGCCGAGCCGCTCCATCAAGCCGGTGATGCGATCGGCCCCGAAGATGCGCATGAGGTCGTCTTCGAGCGACAGGTAAAACCGCGAGGCCCCCGGGTCACCCTGACGACCGGCGCGACCGCGCAGCTGGTTGTCGATCCGCCGGCTCTCGTGCCGTTCGGTGCCGAGGATGAACAGCCCGCCGAGCCCGAGCACCTCTTGCTTCTCGTCCTCGCACTGCTTCTTCAGGCCCTCGTAGAGCTTGGCGTACTCGGCCGGGTTCTTGTCGGGATCGAAGTGGGCCTTGGCCATCAGCTCGGCGTTGCCGCCGAGGATGATGTCGGTCCCGCGACCGGCCATGTTGGTCGCGACCGTGACCGCGTGCTTGCGACCGGCCTGCGCGACGATATAGGCCTCGCGCTCGTGGTTCTTGGCGTTGAGCACCGAGTGCGGGATCCCGGCCCGGTCGAGCAGCTGGTGCATGACCTGCGACTTCTCGACGCTGGTGGTGCCGACCAGGACCGGCTGGCCGCGCTCGTGACACTCGCGGATCTGCTTGACCGCGGCCATGAACTTGCCGCGCTCGCTCTTGTAGACCAGGTCGTCTTGATCCTTGCGGATGATCGGCCGGTTGGTCGGGACCACGATCACGTCGAGGTTGTAGATCTTGTGGAACTCCTCGGCCTCGGTGTCGGCGGTGCCGGTCATGCCCGCCAGCTTGTTGTACATGCGAAAGTAGTTCTGATAGGTGATGGTCGCGAGGGTCTGCGACTCGGGCTGGATCGGCACGTTCTCCTTGGCCTCGATCGCCTGGTGGAGCCCGTCGCTCCAGCGCCGGCCCTCCATCTTTCGGCCGGTGAACTCGTCGACGATGATGACCTCGCCGCGCTCGACCAGATAGTTGACGTCGCGCTTGTAGAGCACGTGGGCGCGGAGCGCCTGGTCGACGTGGTGCTTGAGCTCGACGTTGTCTTTTGCGTAGAGGTTCTCGCAGCCGAGCAGCTTCTCGATCCGGTCGACGCCGGAGTCGGTCAGCTGGACCGCGCTGGCCTTCTCGTCGACGGTGTAGTCGAGATCGCGGCGCAGCTGCGGGACCGCCCGATCGACGGTCTTGTAGAGCTCGGCCGGCTTGGCGCTCTCGCCCGAGATGATAAGCGGGGTCCGGGCCTCGTCGATCAGGATCGAGTCGACCTCGTCGACGATCGCGTACCACAGCTCGCGCTGCACGTACTTCTCGATCGTCTCCTTCATGTTGTCGCGCAGGTAGTCGAACCCGAACTCGTTGTTGGTCCCGTAGGTGATGTCGGCCCGGTAGGCCTTCTGCCGCTCGTGGTGGAACAGCCCGTGGACGATCGCGCCGCACGAGAGCCCGAGGAAGTTGTAGATCTGGCCCATCCACTCGGCGTCGCGCGACGCGAGGTAGTCGTTGACCGTGATCAGGTGCGCGCCGCGGCCGGGCAGCGCGTTGAGGTACAGCGCCGTGGTCGCCGTGAGGGTCTTGCCCTCACCGGTGCGCATCTCGAGGATCATCCCGCGGTTCATCGCGATCCCGCCGATCATCTGCACGTCAGAGTGGCGCAGGCCGAGCACTCGCTTGCCGGCCTCGCGGACGACCGCGTAGGCCTCGGGCAGCAGGTCGTCGAGCGGCTCGCCGTTGTCGAGGCGCTGCTTGAACACGGCCGTCTTGGCGTGCAGCTCGTCGTCGCGCAGCGGCGAGAGCTTGCTCTCCAGCGCGTTGATCTGCTCGACGAGGGGCTGGAT
>DATHUZ010000593.1:0-6172 GCA_035461725.1 Anaerolineae bacterium | reverse complement strand
TGCCCCCCCTCGAAGCGATGGCGTGCGGACTGCCGGTGGTCGTATCGGAGGTGGCATCGCTGCCTGAAGTGGTGGGCGATGCCGGCCTGCTGATCGACCCGCACGACGTCGACGAGCTGACGGTTGCGATGTGGCGCGTGCTGAATGAGGAAGAGCAGCGCCACGAGATGCGCGAGAAGGGCCTGCGCCAGGCGGCCAAGTTCTCGTGGGAGCGGGCAGCCAGGGAGACCCTCGAAATCTACCGCCGGGTGGTGGAGGGATAGGCAGCGCCGCGCTGCGCCGAGACGACGATGTCCGACAGTGTAGAGATGAGCAGCTCGAAAATCATCGTCATACTCACCCCCCAGTTTCCCTACCCGCCACACCAGGGGACCACGATCCGCAACTATAACCTGATTGCCGGCCTGGCACGCCGCCACGAGATCCACGTCCTGTCCTTCGGCAATCCGGAGGAGTGCCGCGACAGCCCACTTCACGCCGTGTGCCGCAGCGTGCAGGTGGTTCGCCCGCCAGCAGAGCGGCCATTCAGACACCGGCTGCGCGGCCTTTTTTTCTCGCGCTTGCCGGACCTGGCACAGCGCCTGCCATCGGCCCAGTTCCGCGCCGCACTCGACGCCACGCTGGAGCGCACCAACCCGGACGTGGTGCAGGTGGAGGGCATCGAGATGGCGCAGTATCTGTTTCAGGCAGCGGCGCGGCGGGGCGACGACGAGAGGCCACAGCTCGTCTTTGACGACCATAACGCCGAATACGTGCTGCAGCAGCGGGCGTTCGAAACCGATGCGGCGCACCTGGTGCCCGGGCGCGGTCAGCGCGTACACGTGGAGCCCGACGCCAGGGTGGAGGGAGAACCGGTACGCGCCCGCGACTCGCTTGGGAGGCGCTGGATTGGCGCTGCTTATTCGCTGGTGCAGTGGCGACGCCTGAGGCGCTACGAGCGCCATGCCTGCCTGACGGCCGATCAGGTCGTGGCGGTGTCGGAACCAGATGCCGAGGCGCTGCGCAGCCTCGTGCCCGACCTCGACCCACACGTGGTACCAAACGGCGTCGATATGGTCTACTATACGGCGCCGCCATCGCACCATGAGGCCGGGCCGGCCCCGGATGCCGGAGCAGGGCCAGGTGAGGCAGACCTGGTATTTACCGGAAAAATGGACTTTCGGCCCAACGTGGATGCCGTCCTCTGGTTCAACCAGGAGGTGCTGCCGTTGATCCGCCGCGAATCGCCTGGCACACGGTTCTGGGTGGTGGGCAAGGACCCCCACCCGCGGCTGTCGGCGCTCGCGAGCGACGGCACGATAGAGCTGACAGGCTGGGTGGAAGACGTGCGCCCCTACATCGCCGCCGCAGGCGTGTACGTCATCCCCCTGCGGATTGGCGGCGGTACGCGCCTGAAAGTGCTCGAGGCGATGACTATGGGCAGGGCGATCGTGTCGACGGCGCTCGGCTGCGAGGGCTTTGACCTGGTGCCCGGACAGGAGCTGGTTGTGGCGGACACGCCGGCTGCATTTGCCGAGGCGGTCGTCTCGCTGCTGCGAGATCCGGCGCGCCGGGCGCGCCTGGGCCGAGCGGCGCGCCGCTTTGCAGGTGCACGCTACGATTGGCGGACGATCGTGCCGAAAATGGAGCGGGTGTACGACCTGCGCTAGCCCGCGGGCTCACCGCCAGGTGACGCCTGGTGCCGACCGGCGCGCTGCTTGACGTCTGGCCAAGAGTAGCGTACAATAGGACCCATATGCGACAAACAATGAGAATCGAAGAAGATCAGCATTGGTGGTTCGCCGGCCGCACGTGGTCGCTGCTCAACATGATCGATCGAGTGGTGAGCAAGGCACAAGCAAAGCAGGCAAATGCGGGCCAGGCTTCTGTGCTGCGCGTGCTCGACATCGGATGTGGCGCGGGGAACATGTTCCACCACCTGGCACGCTATGGCGACGTGGTAGGTGTGGACAACAACCCGAAACCGCTGGCGGTGGCGCGCGAGCGCGGGTACGAGGTGAAAGAAGGGACGGCCGAAGCCCTGCCGTTCGAAGATGAGACGTTCGATCTGGTGGCGCTGCTCGACACGGTGGAGCATTGTCCCGACGACATGGCGGTGCTGCGCGAGTGCTACCGGGTGTGCACGCCGGGCGGTCACGTGGTGATCACGGTGCCCGCGTTTATGTGGTTGTGGAGCCGCAACGACGACCTGAATGCGCACCGGCGGCGCTACACCCGGCCGGAGCTGAAGGACAAGCTGACACGCGTCGGCTTTCGCGTGACGCGGATGACCTACAACAATTTTGCCCTGTTTCCGATGGCCGCGGCGCTGATCGTGGCACGCCGGGGCGCAAAGCACGAGCCGGACCTCGGCTCCCCGCACTTTGACGACGAGTCGTACCAGGTGGAGATGGAGCCCGCGCCGCCGGTGCTGAACGCTATCCTCAAGAGCGTCACCTGGACCGAGTCGCAGTTGCTGCGCCGGCTGAATCTGCCGGTGGGCACGTCGATTATTGCCATCGCCCAAAGGCCCAGGCTATAGGCTGCAGTAGATCGCCCCGATAGATCGAGCACTGCTCCTGCCGGACCAGAGTCCGGCATCCGGAACACGCGCGTGGCGAGTACCCTCGGGCGTGCCGAGTACCCTCGGGCGTCCGCTTTGAGCAGGAAAAGCGGAGCTAGTGGGTCTGCTCAGGCACTGGCGTGCGGGTGATCTTGACTACGATGCCGCGGTCTGTGGGATCGGGGCAGCGCACGAACTCGGTGGTCACGCCGGCAGGGTTGATCTCTTTTTCGTAGGGTGTGCCCTGGTAGCGCCACGGCAGCGTGCCGCCAAAGAGGAGCACGCGGATCATGCCTTCCATGCTGTCGAGCAGCCAGGGGCAGATCTCGCCCCTGTCGGCGGGGTACGAAAAGCGGTCGCCGACCTGGTGGCAGACGGACGCTGCGCCCTCGACAACCTCGATCTCGATCGCATACTCTTTCATAATACCTCTCCTTCGATCTCAGCAATGGCATCGGCCGGTGCCTGGCCGCCATAGATGACGGCCATCACGCCGGGCAGGTAACGATCCATCGTCTGTACAGCGGGATAGATCGCGTTGCGGATGAGCGAGGGGGTGAGATCGTTGTCTTCAAAGTCAAGCGCGCTCTTGAAGCGAATCTCGCCATCCCGGTAGTCCATCTCCAAGTTCCCAATGCGCAGGCCATAGTTCGCCCGTGTCGCATACTGCGCCACGGCGTCGCGCACCGGCTCGGGCGCCTTGACCGGCGCCACGACGTAGAAAAGGAAGAGCTGCAGCTCCACGTCGATGCGGGCAAAGCAGGTGGTCTGGCCGTGGGCTCCGGAAAAGCCCATGCGCAAGGCATAGGCGTCGGTGAGCTGTTGGGGGAACCAACCATCCTCCTCGAGGAACTCGCGCAGCGTCTCAAACGCGGCCAGGGCAAGGCCGTCGGTCAGATCGTTATCGCTCATCGTTCTTGCTCCTTCTGCAGTTGGGATACAACTCTTACGCTGCCTGCTCGGCGGGCAGAGGTCCACGGGGCACCACGCGCAGGGTGCGCTCTTCACCATAGGTCACGAGGCCCGGCGCGGCGCCGGGAATGCGGCGCACGTGGCGGCGCCGGGTATAGTCGACCTCGACGTAGGGCTCGCCGCGGTGCTGCGAAAAATAGGCGGCGAGCTCGGCGGCCCGTTCGGCAGCGTCAGGCGGCAGCTCGCCGGTGGGCGCGCGGGCAATCACGTGGGCACCGGGGATGCCGCGCGCGTGAAACCACCAGTCGTCGCTGGTGCCGCGGCCGAAGGTGACCTCGTCGTTCTGGCGGCTGTTGCGCCCGATCCAGACGCGCACGCCGCCGGGCAGCAGGAGCGACAGGGGGTGGCTGCGCGGCACGCCCGACTTGCGCTTGCGTTTGCCGGCGGGCACGTGCCCGGCGTCGACGAGCGCCTCTTTTACGTCCTCGATCTCGGGCCGGCTCGCCGCGAGCGCCAGGTCGGCGGCGAGCTGATCCAGGTCCTGCTCGGCCAGCGCGACCTGTTGGAGCTGAGCCGGCACCTCGGCGGCGGCGCGCTGTGCTTTCCGGTAGCGCTCGAAATAGGCCTGCGCATTGTCGACGGCGGATAGGGCGGGGTCGAGTGGGATGCGGAGCGTGGCCTCGCCGGTGTCGGCGACCAGCTCTTCCTGGTGGGGCTCGACGGTGTGGGCGTAGGCGAGCAGCCACTCGCCCCACTCACGCCAGCGGGCCGCCTCGCCAACCTCTTCCAGCGAGCGCTGGAGAGAGGCACGGCGGCGCGCCAGGCGCTCGCGCGCGCGCTCGATGGCCTGGCGGACAGGGCGCTTGGCGGCGGTATATGGATCGGCGGTGGCGATGGCGGCGGTGTAGGTCTCGATGGCATGGCTGATCGAAGGCACGGGGCGCACCTCACCGCGGTGGGTGAGGAGATAGGGAGCGTACGCGCCGGGCACGCCTTCTTCGAGAGAGAGTGACGGCTGCCAGGCACCGGTCTCGAGCGGTGCAAGCAATTCGCCGATGGCCTGGAGCAGGGGCGTGATCCGCTCCACGTCGCCGGCGCGCGCACGCGGCCGGCCGAGGGCGCGAAAGACGATCTCGCGGGCGAGCAGGGGGCTGATGCCCAACAGGCCGCGCACCAACACCCGCCAGAGGTGCTCGCCTGGCTCGGCTTCGGACAGGAGCTGGCGCAGGCGGTACTCGGTGACCTCGCCAGGCGGCAGCTTGTCCTGAGGGGGCGGCGGCTCGTATTGCGTGCCGGGCAGGATGGGGCGGACGGAGCTCATGTCGGGACGGACGCGCTTGACCGCGTCGAGCACCCGGCCGTCGGGGTCGACGAGGATGACGTTCGAGTGGCGGCCCATGACCTCGACCATCAGGTCGGTGCAGCCCCACTCGGGATGGTCGAACTCGAGGCGCGCGATACGCTCAGACGGGGGCTGCTCGACCTGGGCGAGGAGGGCGCCGCGGGCGTACTTGCGCAGGAGGAGAAGCAGGCCGGTCTCTCTATCCGCGCCGCGGCGCAGCTTCTCGGAAGACAGATGCAGGCGTCCCTGCTCGGCGTGGGCCGACGCGAGCAGGTAGTGACGCTGGTGGTTAGCATAGATCTCGAAGCCAACCGTCAGATCGTCGGGCAGGACTACCTGCTGCACCCGGCCGCCGACGACGGCCCGGCGCAGCTCGCCGGCGACACACGACATGGTGAGTGCGTCGAAATACATGGACGGTACAACTACCAGTCGAGGTTGAGCTTGATGACGAGATCGTCCAAGGTGTCGGCGCCCTGCACGCGCACGCGCTGCAGGGTAAAGAGGCCACTGGAGGAGTGGGTGGCGCCCTGCTCGGTGAGAACGGCGCCCCAGTAGTGGGCCGAGGCGAGGACGTCGATGGCGAATTGGTCGTAGCGCCCAGAGGGGAAGGCGAAAAAGCGGACCTTTTCGCCGGTGCGTGCCTCGATCGCCTCTTTGGGCGCCAGGACCTGGAAGACGAGAAAGTCAAAGCCGCGGTTGCGCATGTCGGGATGGTCGTAGCTGTGGGCTTCGAACTCCATGCCGGCGGCGTGCATCTCTTCTACCTGGGACCACGACACAAAGTCGGGGTTGCCGGCGTCGATCGGTGCCGTGGTGAGGAAGAAGGTGCCGGTAAAACCATAGCGCCGCAGCAGGGGAAAGGCGTGGGTGTAGGCATCGGCATAGCCGTCGTCAAAGGTGAGGATGATGGGGCGCGGGGGCAAGGACTGGCCTACCGTCAGGTGCAGGGTGAGGTCGGCGAGGGTGATCGTCTCGTAGCCCTGCTCTGTGAGGAAACGGAGCTGTTCCTCGAACTTGGCAGGGGAGACAGAGAGATCGCGCCGGAAGACGTCGGCGCCCGGCGGCGCACTGTCGATGCGGTGGTACATCAGGATCGGGACGCGCATGGTGCGGGGCACGCCGTCGGGCGTGGGGAGCACCGGGGTGGGCGTGGGCGTGTGGGTGGCGGTGGGTGTAGGCGTCGGCATAGCCGTCGTCAAAGGTGAGGATGATGGGGCGCGGGGGCAGGGACTGGCCTACCGTCAGGTGCAGGGTCAGGTCGGCGAGGGTGATCGTCTCGTAGCCCTGCTCTGTGAGGAAACGGAGCTGTTCCTCGAACTTGGCAGGGGAGACAGAGAGATCGCGCCGGAAGACGTCGGCGCCCGGCGGCGCAC
>DATHUZ010000592.1:0-4822 GCA_035461725.1 Anaerolineae bacterium | reverse complement strand
CGCCCACCATCCTCGACGATCGTCACGCGACCGGGTGGAACCAGGTACTCTATAGTGTCAGAAATCCAGGCCGTTTCAAGCGGCTCCTGAAAATCTCCGTTACGCACGAGGTTGCGGGCAACAGGCATCGGCCCGACGACGGTCCCCGCCGCGTCGACCGAGCTCCGCATACCCTGCGACAGCACGAGGCCCGACGGCTCGGAGCCGACGACGGCTCTACCACGCACCACCGTCACCTCTGTGCCCTGGGCGTTCACCTCAACACGGTAGCTGCCTTCGTCCAGCAGCACAGAAGTGTGCGGCGTGAGCACTGTGAAGCGTGTGTCGCGCTCGCCAGCCAGCGCCCGGCCGATGCTCACCCGGCCGCTCGTCACGGTGACCGACACCTCGTTCGGCCGGTCGCTCATTCCAAAGCGTGGCGAGCCGGCGCGGTCGAGGGCAAGGATCGTGTTGTCGTACAGTGTGATGTGGCTGCGGTCAAAGAGGTCGAGGATGGCACGTGTATCGGCCGAGATGACAAGCTCGTCGCCCGCCAGCACCGTCGCCGTGTCGGGCACCCCAAAAGGAAGCCCGTTTTCTTCCCGGCGCACGAGCGGTGTGCCCGCGATCCGCTGCAGTTGGGCTTCCTGATCCTCGAAGGCATTCATGATATAGGCACGCGCGCCGAGCGGGATCGAGACGGCGAGCACACAAAAGAGGATAAACGCCGTCCAGAGGACCGTCCAGGCAAGCCGGGAAGAATTGTCGCCCATCTCAGTAGCGTACCTCGAACCGGTCCAGGCTGCCGGTGGGTGTGGGCCAGCGCGTTTCGACGTGAGTGACAAATGCGGGGCGCTGGCCGGTACGCAGAAAGGCGAGCAGTTGCTCGACCTTTTCGCGCGGGCCTTCGGCGACTACCTCTACCGTGCCATCCGCCTGGTTTCTGACGTAACCCACCAGACCCAGATCTCTGGCCCGCTGTCTCGTATAATATCTAAAACTGACACCATGCACGCGTCCATGGACAACCGCGTGCAGCCGGACAGTGGCTGGCGTTGTGTCACTCATGGTCCTCGATTATAGCACGTCCTTCGTCACGTGCCAAACACACTCACCTGCGCGCCCCCCCGACGGTAATGCGCGCGTGCTCAATCACCTCAAAGTACTCGACGACGAACGAGTGGACTCCGTCGCCCAATGTGATGCTCCCCTGTACGGGGTTACCGCCCGAAGGCAGCCAGGCATCCACCACCAGGTTGCCGTCGATCCAGAGGCGGGCACCATCGTCGGCGGCGATGACATAGTCGTAGGTGCCGCTCGAGAGCCACTGCTCACCTGTCCAGCGCACCGAAAAGCCATCGGGTGGCAGGCCCTCCGGCGCTCCCGTCCCCCAGTCAAAGTTGATAGCGCTGTCACTGCGCACGAGCACCGGTCTTGCAGAGAGGAGTGGGTTGTTATAGTACTCGCCCCGCCACACGTCAGGCAGGACATTGCCCGGCGCTGGTGGCACGGTCGGCTCGGGCGTGGGAGGAGGCGGCTGGGTGGGGATCTCGGTCGGTGCCGGAGTGTTCGTCGGCGTCGCCGACGGGGTGGCGCTGGGTGTATGTGTCGCAGTCGGCGGCGATGCCTGGCTCCAGCTCAGGCTCACCATAGCACCACCCAGGTTTTCATAGTACTCGAGTCGAAGCGAGTGAGCAGCCTGCGACAGGTAAACCGTCAGAGTATAGTCTTCGAGAACACCATCGTGCCACTGGTCCACCATCAACTGCCCGTCGATCCAGAGCCGGACACCATCGTCTGACGACACACGGAACTGGTAATATCCTCCAAGGAATTGCACCTGGCGCGTCCAGCGGGCCGAAAACCCGTCGTTGGGCAAGCGCGGATCGGGCGAGCCCTCGCCCCAGTTAAAGTCGACCGCCAGATCGTTTCGAATGAAAGCCGGTGTACCACCCGGGCTGGTGCCCGCAAAGTACTCGCCGAGCCAATCAGTGATTACGGGTGCAAAGGTAGGAGTAGGGGTGGACGTCACGCTCTCGGTTGCCATGCCCGTGGAAGTGGGCTCGGGCGACTCGGTGGCCGGTCTGGTAGGCAATGGCGTGGGTGGCTCAGAGGTGGGCATCGCGGTGGGCACCACGAGGTCGAAACGCGCGGTCGCTTCCATGCCTGACCGGCTGCCGCGCGCGATCACCTCGGCCCACGATTCGCCGATCCACCGCATCTCATTCGGGAACGTAAAAGCAGCCCGCATGTTCCCGTCATCGTCTGCCACTGCCGCGGCGTAGGCATAGCCGCGATCGCCAGCCTCCGACGGTGCGCGCAAAAACACGAAAACCGGCTCGCCAGGCCACCAGTCGCGCCCTGCCACGCTGATCAAAGTGTTGATGTAGCCCTGTTGGGGGGCGATGGCGAGCGCCGCCTGCCCCGGTGTGCCCGGCGGCACGGTCACGGGCACGGTCACTTGCTCGCCCGGTTGGGTCGTGGGTGCGATTGCGGTGTCGGTAATCATTCCGGGCAGATCAGCCGGCTCCCTGTCGATCAAGAGCCGTGCCACGAAAAAGCCAGCCACGCACAAGACAATCGCGGCTACCAGGGCCAGGACCAGGAGCAAGTAGGTAGCACTGCTGCCGGCCACCTCTGATTCATAGCCAAGCGGTCCTTCCTGCGGATCCTGGTCTGGATAGCTGTATTGTCTCGACAAGGCCTTGCTCCCTGTTTGGCGTTCATGTTCTAGACGCCCCGCGGGCCACTCTGGTTCCATCCTGCGTCGCGTCTGATCTTGCGCTATCTATTGTAGCACGAGATGCCAGCGATTGTAAAGCAGTGTCGCAGGCGGGACGGTCCTCAAGTTGGGCTTTTTTGACAAAAGCCGGGCGGTATGCTACCCTTTTTTACTGGGGACAATGCTGTGTGCCCCATCCGCGGCGGCGCTGATCGGCACAACGAAAGCCCACTTGTTCCGTATAGGAGTTGGACGTCTCCGGCACCTGGTGTCACTCCATGGTTTGCTACGTGGGGACGTGAGGATAGAGAACCATGCGAAAATTGTTGTTTACTTTGATCATATTGGCAGCACTTGGCACGGCCGGGTGGTGGGCGTACCAGAACTTTTATGCGCCGCCCGAAGAGCCACAGGCAGCCCGCGAAGAGATCGTCGTCGAGCCGGGGACTCTGCTGGCAATGGTCAATGCCACCGGGAATATCCTGCCCGCGCAGCAGACCACCCTGAGCTTCAGGTCCGCCGGGCGGGTGGCAGAAGTGCTGGTCGAAGAGGGCGAGGCGGTGCGAGCCGGCCAGGCGCTGGCCCGCCTCGAAACGACAGATCTGGGTTACGCGGTCTCGCAGGCAGAGCTGGCCTTGGCCACAGCGCAGACCCAGTTGCTGCGCCTGCAACAGGGACCGAGTGCATACGACCGGGCTGCCGCCGAGGCGAGCCTGGAGAGTGCGCGCGCGTCTTACCGCCGGCTGGTGGCAGGGCCGACGGAAGAAGAGATCAAGATCGCGCGCGCGAACCTCGACCAGGCCGAGGCGACACTGGCCCAGGCACAGGCCGCCTACGACCAGGTCGCCGACAGGCCCGACGTGGGCCTGCTGCCGCAGTCGCTGCAGCTCGAGCAGGCGACGATTGCGTACGAGACCGCCCGGGCAAACTTTGAGCTCGCCACGCGCGACCCATCACAGGCCGAAATCTCGGCCGCCCGGTCGGCCATCGCCCAGGCGGAGGCCGCCCTGGCACGCGTTGACGAGGGGGTGCAGGCAGAAGAGATCCAGCTTGCACAGCTCCAGGTGGAGCAGGCCCAGCTCTCGCTCGACCAGGCGCACCACCAGTTGGAAAACAGTGTGCTGGAGGCGCCTCACGATGGTACGATCACGCTCGTCGGCGTGCGCGAAGGGGAGTTGAGCGGTGGGCAGCCGGCATTCATCCTCGCCGACCTGTCGAGTTATCACGTGGACGTAATGGTCGACGAGATCGACATCGCCCGCGTGCAGGCGGGCCAGCCGGTCACACTCACCCTTGACGCGCTGCCGGGCACGGCGCTGCGTGGCGAGGTGGCCCAGATTGCCGACGCGGCCCAGATCGATACGGGCGTGGTGAGCTACAAGGTGACGGTGAGCCTGTCGCCGGGCGATGCACCGCTGCGCGCCGGCATGACGGCGAACGTCGATATCATCACCGAGCGGCGCGAGGAGGTGCTGCTGGTGCCAAACCGCTTCATCCGCATCGACCGCACCACCGGCCAGACGTTCGTCGACAAGCTCGTCGACGGCACCGTGCAGACATTCGAAGTCCAGACAGGGCTGCGCGACGAGACGTACAGCGAAGTACTGGCAGGCATCGAGGCGGGCGACATCGTCGTCCTGGTGCAGGCATCAAGCCGCGAGGAGCTGCGCCGGGCGTTCGAGATGGGACCGTAGCCATGTCTTCGAATGGAAAGAACCACCTGATCGAGATCGACGAGATTTCGAAAGTGTACCGGATGGGCGACGTGGAGGTACACGCGCTGCGCGGCGTGTCGCTCAACATCGACGAGGGCGAGTTGGTGGCGATCATGGGGCCGTCCGGGTCGGGCAAGTCTACGCTGATGAACGTCGTCGGCTGCCTCGACCAGCCGACGGGTGGTAAGTACTGGCTGGGCGGTACCGAGGTGGGGCAGTTGAACGATGACCAACTCGCCGAGATCCGCAACCGGATGATCGGCTTTGTCTTTCAGACCTTTAACCTGCTGCCGCGCACGACGGCATTCCAGAACGTCACGCTGCCGCTGATTTACGGCGGCGTGAGTACGCGCGAGCGGCGACGCCGGTCGGAGGCAGCGCTCCAGGCGGTGGGGCTGGGCGAGCG
>DATHUZ010000591.1:0-6385 GCA_035461725.1 Anaerolineae bacterium | reverse complement strand
ATCACCAACACCCGGTAGTCGCTAATCGCGGTCCACAGGTGCATGGTGGCGTACAGGAGAAGCAGGTGGATCACCACCGATACCACGATCGGCAGGCTCAGAAGCCGGCCGGCCACGCGGTTGGTGAGCCCCATCGTCAGGCGTCCCACCAGGCCAATCGGGAGCAGATAGATGAGAAAATTATAGATCAGAGCACTCGGTATATAAATCGGCTGCTTGAGCATGATGTCAAAGCCAAAGAGCACGGGTGGCTTGGACATGCCCAGCGAGCGTGCGACGGTGGTGCCCAGCACATACTCCAGCGCCACCGCCACCAGGGCGCCCAGCAGCCAGCCCAGGACAGGAATGCCGGAAAATGGCGCCCACAGCCAGCGAATCCATCCCTGCCAGCGGGCCTTCCAGCCAAATCTCTTGCCAGTCGCGCCTGGCCGCGTCACCGACTTGATCATAGCACTCCCTCGTCTTTCATAGCGTCTACGATTACAGGCGCAACTGGGCGCTGTACGGCTCGCCAAAGAAGCCGTGCGGCCGGAAAGTGAGGATCACCAGGATGATCGAAAAGGCGATCAGGTCGCGCAGTGTGGAGGGCAAAAAGGCAGCGACAAAGATCTCGATAAAACCCAACAAGAAACCCGCCAGGCCGGCGCCAAGGATCGACCCCCTGCCGCCAATGATCGCTGCCACGAACGCTTTCCACCCAAACAGGACTCCCATGTAGGGATCGAGTACCGGGTACGCCACGCCGTAGAGGATGCCGGCCGCCGCCGCGAGGGCGGATCCGATCGCAAAGGTGAGCAGAGCGATCGTGTTGATCGAGATGCCCATGAGGGGCACCACCACAAAGTCGTAGGCCATCGCACGCATCGCCATGCCCCACTTGGTGCGACGCACGAAAAAGTGCAGCCCAAACATGAGCGCCAGCGATACGACGACGATCATGATCTTTTTCGGCGTGACGCTCACCCCCAGGAACTGGAGCGTCTCTCCCCCGATCAGCTCGGGAAAACTGAGCCGCTGCGCGCCCAACAGGGCGAGGTTACCCGTCTCCAGGATAATCCCGATCATGAGTCCGGTAATGGCTGCCGACGCGCGCGGAGCGCCACGCAGCGGCCGGTAGCCGATCCGCTCGATAATCATCCCCACAAAAGAGTTGAGGAACATCGAAATGACGAGCGTCAGCACCAACACCAGTCCAAGTTGCACGCCTGCGGGCAGCGCAAGCGCGCCCGCCGCAGTCAGCGCCAGCAGCCCCGACGAGACAAAGAACCCGATGTAGGCACCCACCATGAACACGTCGCCGTGGGCAAAGTTAAAGAGCATGAGCACGCCATAGACCATCGAATAGCCCAGGGCGATCAGCGCATAGAAACTGCCTCGCTGCAGGGCATTGATCACTTGCTGTAAAAAGAACTCCATGTATGCGCTCCTTGTCGAGGGTAAGGGTGGGCCGGGACGCTGCCCCGGCCCACCCATAGGGCGCTGATCACAGGCCTCGGTTAGGGACAGGCCTGCTTGTAGAACTCGAATTCGCCGGCGTCGCTGATCTTGACAATGACCGCGCACTTGATCGGGTCATTGCCCTGCGTAAAGTCCATCTGGCCCGTGATACCGTCAAAGCTGTCGATCGCGGCCAGCGCATCGCGCACACACTGCCGGTCTGCGGCAATGTCGCCGGTCAGCTCGCCGCAGCCCTCGATGGCCTGCTTTACGAGGTTCATCGCATCCCAGGTAAGGGCACCGACGTCGTCGGGTACGTAGCCATGCTTGGCGTTGTAGGCGTCGATGAACTCTTTCGTCGCGCCGGTTGCGCCCGCCGCCGCATAGTGCGTGCTAAAGAACTGCCCCTTGCAGTCGTCGCCGCACAGGTTCATCAGCTCCGCCGAGCCCCAGCTATCGCTGCCCATGATCGGGTTGTTAAAGCCAAGCTCGTGTGCCTGCTGGGCGATGAGGGCCACTTCGTTGTAGTACTGGGGGGTAAAGAGGAACTCGGCACCCGCGCCGGCGATCTTGGTCAACTGGGCAGAAAAGTCGGTGTCACCCGTGGTAAAGCTCTCATACGCTACCACCGAGCCGGGGCCGTTGATCCCTTCCCACGCCTGCTTAAAGAACTCGGCCAGGCCCTTGGGATAGTCGCTCGCCACGTCGTACAGCACGCCCGCCTTGGTAAAGCCGAACTCTTCCGTCACAAAGTTCGCCACCACCGGCCCCTGGAAGGGGTCGAGGAAGCAGGCGCGGAACACCCACGGCCGGTCCTGCGTCGTCGCCGGGTTGGTCGACCAGGGACTGATCATCGGCGTCTTGTTATCGTTCGCCACGCCGCCGGCGGGCACCGCCTGCTTGGACGACTGCGGGCCGACGATGATCAACACCTCATCCTGCGTGATCATCTTGGTGTTGGCGGCCGTCGCCGACTCGGCCTTGGACTCGTTGTCCTCGATGACCAGCTCGACCGTGTACGTCTCGCCGCCCACGGTGAGCTCGCCGCCGATCTCTTCGAGCCACATCTCGGCCGCGTACTTGGTGCCTTCACCTACTTTGGGGATGTCGCCTGTCAGGGGGGCGTTGATGCCGATCTTGATCGTGTTGTCCGCAGCAGGCAGAGGCCCACATGCTGCCAGTAATAGTGCCCCGATCAGAACCAGGGCGAACACGCTGAACGTGCCACGCTTAACCATAGCTTCTCCCTCCTTGGATCAAGAATACACTGGATCGTCGGTCCCGACCATGGATCTCTATGGTTGGGACGATGGCTAGGCAGACCGAAAACACGAGCCGTCTGCGACTGCGCATCACCTCCTCCCGCTTGTTCGCACTCTTTCACAACAGAGCC
This sequence comes from Anaerolineae bacterium, assembly GCA_035461725.1. Taxonomy (GTDB): domain Bacteria; phylum Chloroflexota; class Anaerolineae; order JAAYZQ01; family JAAYZQ01; genus JAFGIA01. Next base: position 3,555 of record DATHUZ010000591.1, on the reverse strand, counting down.
GAACCCCCGCGGCGCCCTTCGGCGCCACGGCTCAACAAGGCGTAGAGACGTATTACACCGCCAGATCGACGTCCTGGCCCAAGCTATGGCAACACTTGTTAACGCCGGCCACAATACGGCAGAACCGGACAAAAGCACAGAAACAACGTGTGCATCCACGACACGCGCCAGATTATACCACGAGACCAAAACCAATGCAACTTGCAGCGACGCCCCCTGACCCCCGCCTCCGTACCACAATCCGGATTGTGCTCTCTATCTCCTTGTATTGCAACGCTCTGCTTCGTGTTCGCGGTCCTCACTCCACCAAAGATTGAAACACCCATCAAAGTGTGCTATATTGTCCGCACCGGGATGGACATGTTTTCTCCGCCCCGAGCTGTGCGTGAAAAAGCGGAGGCTGAACGAATGCCAATCACCGACCGAGTTGCTCGACTCAGGCAGCAAAGCCTGGATGCCGTGCCGCGCATCTCTACCGAGCGCGCCGAGCTGATGACCGAGTTCTACCGCGACGACCGCGGCCTCTCGTCCGAGCCCGTGCGCCGTGCCCTCGCCTTCCGCCACCTCATGGAGCGGAAGACGATCTATCTCGGCGATGGAGAGCTGATCGTCGGCGAAAAGGGACCGGCTCCCAAGGCCACCCCTACCTACCCCGAGCTCTGCTGCCACACCCTGTCCGACCTCGACATCCTCGACTCGCGTGCCAAAATCCCGTTCCAGGTCAGCCCCGAAACGCGGCAGGTGTACGAAGAGACGATCATTCCCTTCTGGCGCGGCCGCACCATGCGCGAGCGCCTCTTTGCCCAGATGACCCCGGAGTGGCTGGCTGCCTACGAGGCCGGCCTCTTTACCGAGTTCATGGAGCAGCGCTCGCCGGGCCACACCGTCCTCGACGCCAAGATCTACCAGAAGGGCATGCTCGATTTCATCGCCGACATCGACGCGTCCCTGGCGCGCCTCGACTACCTGCACGATCCGGATGCCTACGGCAAACAGGAGCAGCTCAAGGCGATGCGCATCACCGCCGAGGCGATCGTCCGCTTCGCGCAGCGCCACGCCGAGCACGCCCGCGCCCTCGCGGCACACGAGCCCGACCCGGAGCGCAGGATCGAGCTGGCGCGCATCGCCGAGGTGTGCGAGCACGTGCCCGCCCACGCGCCGCGCGACTTTTGGGAGGCACTGCAGGCCTACTGGTTCGTGCACCTGGGTGTTACCACCGAGCTCAACCCCTGGGACGCCTTCTGCCCCGGCCGCCTCGACCAGCACCTCTACTTCTTTTACCGGCGCGGCCTCGACGACGGTACTCTGACCGAGGAACAGGCGCGCGAGCTGCTCCACTGCTTCTGGATCAAATTCAACAACCAGCCCGCCCCGCCCAAAGTGGGCGTCACCGCCGCCGAGAGCAGCACCTACACCGATTTCGCCCAGATCAACGTGGGTGGACAACGCACCGATGGCTCCGACGGCGTCAACGACGTCACCTACCTCATCTTGGACATCGTCGAAAACATGCGCCTGCTCCAGCCCAGCTCGTCGATCCAGGTCAGCAAAAAGAACCCCGACCGGTTTGTCAAGCGTGCGGCGCGCATCATCCGCACCGGTTTCGGCCAGCCATCCGTGTTCAACAGCGACCTGATCGTCCAGGAGCTGGTGCGCATGGGCAAGTCGGTAGCCGACGCGCGCGACGGGGGCTCCAGCGGGTGCGTCGAGGTCGGCGCCTTTGGCAAGGAGAACTATAACCTGACCGGCTATCTGAACATGCCCAAGGTGCTCGAGCTGGCGCTCCACTGCGGTGTCGATCCACGCACCGGGCAGCAGATCGGGCCGGCCACCGCCGACCCGAGGACCTTTGAAACGTTTGACCAGGTGCTCGACGCCTACCGCACCCAGCTTGCTTACGTCGTCGACGTCAAAGTGCGTGGCAACAATGTCGTCGAGCGCCTCTACGCCGCCCACATGCCGGCCCCCTTCCTGTCGCTCCTCATCGACGACTGCATCACTTCGGGCCGCGACTATCACGACGGCGGCGCGCGCTACAACACCAGCTACATCCAGGGGGTCGGGCTGGGGACCATGGCCGATGCCCTGTCGGCCATCAAGTACCACGTGTTCGAGCAGGGCACGATGACAATGCCAGCGCTGCTCGCCGCCCTCGACGCCGATTTTGAAGGAGAGGAAGGACTACGCCAGGCGCTGCTGAACCGCACGCCGCGCTATGGCAACGACGACGACCGCGCCGACGACGTCATGCGGCAGGTATTCGAAGCATACTTTGAGGCCGTCGACGGCCGCCCCAACACCCGGGGCGGCCGCTACCACGTCAACCTGCTGCCCACCACGTGCCACGTCTACTTTGGCTCGGTGTGCGGTGCCACGGCCGACGGCCGCCGCGCCGGCACCCCCCTATCGGAGGGCATCTCGCCCGTCCAGGGCGCCGACCGCCACGGGCCGACCGCCGTGCTCAAGTCGGCGGCCAAGATGGACCATGCCCGCACCGGCGGCACGCTGCTCAACCAAAAGTTCACGCCCCAGATCCTGGCCGGTGACGCCGGCCTCGATCACCTGGTGCAGCTCGTGCGCACCTACTTTCGCCTCGACGGCCATCACGTCCAGTTCAACGTCGTCGACGCCGAGACGCTGCGCGCCGCCCAGCGCGACCCCGGCCAATACCGCGATCTGATCGTGCGCGTCGCCGGCTACAGCGACTATTTCTGCGACCTGGGCCAGGCGCTGCAGGACGAGATTATCGCCCGGACGGAGCACGCAAGGTTTTAGCAGCAAGCAGCAAGCAGCAAGGCTTGCTGCTTGCTGCTTGCTGCCTGCTGCTTTTTGCGATTGGTCCAAGATCGGTGGCAGTTCTCCGGAGATACACAGACACAGCTCACCACTCGCCCGCATAGCGAACGTTGCGCGGTGCCAGCTCGCTCGTCGTCAACAGCCACCTCAGCTCCACCAACTGCCGCAGGTGCAGCAGGTCGTGCGCCACCCACGACGCCAGCAGGTCGCCGGCCGAGATCGCCCCCCACGGCGCTTGGTAGGTCGCCTCCCAGTCGGGCGCCCGCAGCGCGCGCAGCCAGGCGAGCGAATCCTCGCGCGCCGCCAGGAACCCCTCGAACGACTCCGCCAGGTCGCGCTCGTTGTATCGCCGCACGTCCACCCAGCCCATCGGATCGATCGGCGGCCACTCCTCGCCGGGGCGGTGGAGCGTATAGTCGATCCGCTGCCGGAAATCCTCGCGCTCCTCGTCCCACAAGTGATTCACCACCTCCAACACCGACCACGACTCGGGATCGGGTTTCCACCGCGCCTGCTCGTCTGTAATCCCCAGCGTCACCGCGCGAATCGCCGCCGCGCTCTCTGCCATCCTTGCGACTGCCTGCTCTACATTCATTCCACACCTCCTGATCGCACCTGGTGCCGCGGTCAAATCCGCACCGCCATCGATTATACCATCACTCCACTCCTCTCTGCAATGTGCTGAGCAGGTGCTCTGCAAAGGTGCAACCAACGGGCTCGGTTTTATATGATTATAATAATAAGTGCTTGACAAATCAC
>DATHUZ010000590.1:0-2357 GCA_035461725.1 Anaerolineae bacterium | reverse complement strand
AATGGTCGGCGGCAGAGGGCGACAGGCGGGCGGTGAACATCGATCCCGGTTACGTGTCGCTGGGGAAGCTGGTGTTGGCGACGACGAAGGACCACGCACACCGCCTCTACCTGGGGCAGGGGATCTATGGCGAAGGGACGCTCACCTACCAACGCGGCCGGTTTCGGCCCTGGCCGTGGACGTATCCGGATTATGGGAGCGCAGAGTACTGCGCCCTGTTTGAACAGATCCGAGAGAGGTATAAACAGCAACTGAAGCGTGGTGCGTGATGCGTGGTGCGTGATGCGTGATGCATGGTGCGTAGCACGCATCAGGTGTACGGAACCGGCACGCTCGCGGCAGCGTCTTGTTCAGTGTAGAACCACGACACGAGGAGGGAAGAAATGGCAAAGAAGCGATGGATGGTGTGGATCGTGCTGGCGGTGGTGACGCTGGCGACGGCGGGGGTGGCGGCGTGGCCGGGCACGGGGAGCGGGGCGATGGCGGCCCAGGAAGAGGTGCAGCAGACGAACGTGGAGCTGGCCGTCTATAACCAGGACCTGGCGCTGGTGAAGGAGCAGCGGCAGATGACGCTGCAAGAGGGGCTGAACGAGGTGCGGTTCGCGGACGTGGCGGCACTCATCGACCCGGCGAGCGTGCATTTCGAGTCGATCACCGACCCGGACGGCACGGTGGTGGTGGAGCAGAATTACGAGTACGACGTGGTGGGCACGGCCAAGCTGCTGCAAAAGTATGTCGACCAGGAGATCGCCGTGGTGACCGAGGATGGGCAGGAGTACGTGGGCATGCTGCTGAGCGGCGCCGAAGACGTGATCCTGCAGGCCGCCGACGGGCAGGTGACGGTGCTCAAGGTAGGGCAGATCAAAGAGTTCGCCTTCCCGGCGCTGCCCGACGGGCTGATCACGCGCCCGACGCTGGTGTGGCTGGTCGAGTCGGCCGAGGGGGGCAGCCAGGACGTGGAGGTGACGTACCTCACGAACGGCATCAACTGGGAGGCCGACTATATCGTGGTGCTGTCGGCCGACGAGACGAGCCTGGACCTGAACGGGTGGGTGACGCTCGACAACAGGAGCGGCACCGCATACGAGGATGCCAAGCTGAAACTGATCGCAGGCGACATCCAGCGCGAATATGAAGAGCGCGCGATCCAGAAGGACGTGTATTACGAGGCGGTGCCGGCGGGAGCGCCCCAGGTGGAGGAGCGCGACTTTTTCGAGTACCACCTGTACGAGGTGCAGCGGCCGGTGACGGTGAAGGATAACCAGACGAAGCAGATCGAGTTCGTGACGGCGACGGGCGTGCCGGCCAGCAAGTTCTTTGTCTACGACGGCGCGCAGATGAGCTACTATCCCGCCTACGCCCCGCTCGACGATCCCGGCTATGGGACCAGCTCGAACACGAAGGTGATGGTGATGGTCGAGTTCGAGAACGGCGAGGAGCAGGGCCTGGGCGTGCCACTGCCAAAGGGCGTGCTGCGCGTGTACCAGCAGGACGTGGACGGGTCGACGCTGTTGGTGGGCGAGGACTCGATCGACCACACGCCGCGCGACGAGCAGGTGCGGCTGTACGTGGGCGACGCCTTTGACATCGTGGGCGAGCGGGTGCAGACCGACTTTCAGGCCGATTACGACGACGAGTGGATGGAGGAGACGTTCCGGATCACGCTGCGCAACCACAAGGACGAGGACGTGGAGGTGCGGGTGGTGGAGCACCTGTTCCGGTGGAGCGCGTGGACGATCCTCGACGCCAGCCACGAGTTTGAAAAGACGGACGCGCAGACGATCGAGTTTCGCATCCCGGTGGAGGCGAATGGGGAAGTAGAGATCACGTACACGGCGCGGTACGAGTGGTAGGGATGGACATTCCCATCTTTGACGGGCACAACGATACACTGGAGCGGCTCTATCCCTACACGGAGGAGCGCGTTCAGGAGTTCCTGGTGCGTCACACCGATGGTCACATCGATCTGCCGCGCGCCCGCGAGGGGGGCCTGGCAGGGGGGTTTTTCGCGGTGTATGCTGCGGCCCACCCGCCAGGCACCCACGTGCCGTCCAAGGTGGTGCGGACAGCGGCGGGCTATGACGTGCCGCTGGCTGCGCCGCTCGACCCGGTGCACGCCGCGCGGGTTTCGATGGCCATGACCGCGGGGCTGTTCCGATTGGAAGCAGCCTCGGCGGGGCAGATCAAGGTCGCGCGCAGCGTGGAGGAGGTGGCGGGCTGCCTGCAGAGCGGGGTGCTGGCGGCAGTTCTTCACTTCGAGGGCGCCGACGCCATTGACCCGGAGCTGTACCTGCTCGACGTCCTTTACCAGGCCGGCCTGCGCTCGCTGGGTGTGGTGTGGAGCCGGCCGAACGCTT
>DATHUZ010000589.1:0-3777 GCA_035461725.1 Anaerolineae bacterium | reverse complement strand
TCACCTCCAAGTGTTACACAGCACTGGCCCTGGAACTGCTCCCGTAACCCTTCGCTGATAGCTGCCAGCTCGGCCTCCAAAGTCTCTGTGACTGTCGCGCCGGCCGCCTCCGCCATCCACACCTGGATGGTATAGACCATCCTTATCTGCTCGTCGAAGGCGCTCATCCCGCTGTCGAACTGGCGCACGAGAAAGCGCCGGAATGATTGGGCGCCCGTGCCAGTAACGGGCAACACCTGCCATCCTGCCGGATAGTCCGCGGCAAAGCCCAGCTCGGGATCGACGTGGTGCGCCAACGGTAGCGGCGCGGTCACGCCCGGGATGGGGTCGCCGCCCTCGGCACTCAGGGCAACGCGGCCATCGGGCTGCGTGTGGTAACGCCACCAGTGGTGGAAATCGTACGGCTGTCCGGGATCTGCATACTTGAGCCCGGCGCGCCACCGGTACTCGAACGTGACCAGCACCGTGTCGCCCTGCCACTCGACACGCGTGCTGCGCGCATCGGCTGCCTCTGGCAGCGTCGCCGACAGCACGTCTCGGCCCACCAGCGCACGGCTCACGGTCGGAAAGCCATCCCTGTACACCCCATCGGGCAGGAGCCTGCGAGCCGCATCGACCGCCCACCCGGCATCCCGCGGCAGAACCTCGTCAAAGCGCCAGCTCGACAGCAACGCATCGACGGCGGCTACCGTCTCGTCTGAGGCGTCGCCGCGGCAATACACCTCAAGCTGCAGTTGCCGGCCCCATTTGTCGAACGGGATCCACGCCGTGCCGCCGGCCTTGTAGTAGGTGCGGCCGATCTCGCGGCAGTCCTCGCCCCGCCACACGCCGGCGAGGTCGCGCTCCTGCCGCTCCCCAGATGGGTACGCCGGCCCCCAGGGCGGCTCGTCGCGCAGCAGGAGCGCGACGTAGGCGCCCCCGGGTGGCAGCTTCCAGACGCGCGTGTAGGCTCCGCCGTCGGGTGGTCTGCCGCCCGACCACGCGGGCACCCATTCCTCCGCCGCGCCCCAGCTATTGAACGCCACGAGCCCGTCAAAGCCCTCCCCAAGGGCCACCGGCCCCGGCGCAGCCGCCCAGCCGGCGGGCAGCATGACCTCGAGGGGCAGTGCTTCCAGGCGGAAGGACCGGGCAGCATACCGGGACGAGCCGGTCGCCGTCGCCGTGCCGCGGGGCACGGCCGGGGCGGCAGCGCCGGCCGGCGCAAAGCGCCAATCGACACCCTCGGCCACGCCGTGCACCGGGGCGTCGAACAACGTCACGCTGTAGGCGGCCGGCATCGCCGCCTGGCCCGCGGCCTGCGCGGTAACGAGGTAGCGGGCTCCGGCCATCTCGAAATCGATCCGCCCCCAGCGCCCGTCGCGGGCCGGCACGTGTGCCACAGCCACCCACTCCCCCGCTCCCGGCGGCAAGCTGTCGAGGGCGGCGACGGCGACTGCCTCGTCGCCGGCCGCGCCAGCGGGCACCGGGGGGAACGGCTCACCATCGTCGGGCGGCCAGAAGCGGACGGTGACCGTGGCGACCTGGCCCGGCGCGAGCCCGGTCACCTCACCCCGCAGCCCGGACAGGGGCAGCTCAACCGTGCTGTCGGGTGGCTGCGTGCAGTAGGGCTCTGTCAGGCGCGCGCGCTCGTCACAGCGGAGGAAGGTCCAGTCCATCAGGTTGTAGTGCCAGGTGATGCCCGGCTCGAACACCTCGAAGGCGCGCCAGAGCGAGGCCAATACATAGCCCTCCGCCTCGGCACGCGCAAGGTAGCGGCCCGACGGCAGCCCGGCCACCTGCTGCTGCCAGGGGCCGTTGCCCAACTCCCACTCGAGGTCGGGCGGCGGCTCGCTCCCGGCCGGCGGCACAGCCTCGGCTTCGATCCAAACATGCGCGCGCGCACCTGGCTCCAGGCCCGAGATCGTGCCCGACAGCCGGTTGGGCGCGGTGGGCCAGTCGACCAGCGGAAGGACGGGGTCCACAGTTGAAGTGGCTTGCACGGCCGCCTGGTCCCGGGGCGAATTGTCGAGAACGGTGGTTGTTGGTGCGGAATCGTCTGCGACATCCGGCGCTGCTTCGCCGCACGCGGCGAGCAAGATGCTCAGCGCGCACAACACACAGCAGCAGACCAAGCGCAGTGAGCGAGGCACCGCGCCAGAGCCAGCGCGCCAAGTCAGGACGAGAGAGACGGCGCGACACACGAGGGTGAGGGCCACCGGCCACAGGTTCGAGACGAGGATTCGCATGCAGCACATTGTGCACCTCCACGGCTTGAACCGACAGGGTGAACCAGGACCAGCACAACTGAGTGGTTCACCACCTGGCCTGTTATCACACAGGAGACGTACCGAAGAGGAAGCAGCAGGCAGGCGCAGGATAACATACAACGGCCGGCACGTCAAGCCGGGCGGCGTGTGGATTCGGTTGGGCGGATTCCCGGTTACCGGAACACGTACATGATGAGCACGACCGACAGGCCCCACAGGATCATGTTTGCCAGGAAGGGCTTGTCGGTGTAGAGGAGCATCTCGGGCGCCCCCCCCTCGCCCTTGACGTGGATCAGGTACTGGTAACGAAAGAGCGCATAGATGACGAAGGGGATGGTGAGCATCATCGTGTGGTTGGGGGGCAGATTGGTGGCCGAGAAGGTGTAGAGCGAGTAGGCGATGATCGCCCCGGTCGTCACCAGGTGAATCATCTCGTCCAGAAAGTCCACCGTGTACTCGTCCAGGATGCGGCGATGCGTGTTCGCCTCTCCCGCCATAAGGATCAGCTCGTGGCGCCGCTTGCCGATGGCCATAAAGAGCGCCAAAAAGATCGTGCACACATAGAGCCATGGTGAAAAGTTGGCCGCTTTGGCCACCACCGCTCCGGCGCCCACGCGCAGTACAAAGCCTGTTGCCACCACCATGACGTCGACGATCACGACGTGCTTGAGCAGGAAGGAATAGGCCAGGTTGAGCACAAAATAAAAGAGCACGATCGCGCCGAACCATGGATCGAGCCAGAAGGAGAGTGGCAGCGACAGGGCGAGGATTCCGATGGCCGACACCACTGCGAACCAGGGCTTGAGCTGGCCCGAGGGCAGGGCGCGGTTGCGCTTTTTGGGGTGCAGCCTGTCCTTCTCCAGATCGGCCAGGTCGTTGATGATGTATACCGTGCTGGAGATCATGCAAAAGAGGACAAAAGCCGCCGTCGTGCGCAGCAAGAGTGGCCACACGAACAGCTTTTCGTCGAACAGCAGCGCCGCATAGATAAAGCCGTTCTTGATCCACTGCTTGGGGCGCAGGGTGCGAAGCAAGCCAAGGATGTTGGTGAACAAAAGCCGCATGGGATTCACTCGCTGTGCTGGTACTGTGTCAAACCTCATCTGCACCTCTCACGAGCCAAGATAATACCTGATTCTGGCCTATCCGTCAACTTTGACGGAACCGCCCGAGCGCTTGACTTTTCGCCCCCTTCCGGGTATCCTATGGCGTGTTATGGCAAACAAGAACAAGGAGCGGCTCGATGTGCTTGTCGTGGAGCGCGGCCTGGCCAACACACGCCAGCAGGCACAGCGGTTGATCATGGCCGGCGAGGTGCGGGTGGATGAGCGTGTGGTCGACAAGCCTGGCACGCGTGTCGACACCGGCGCCGAGGTGGAGGTCGCCGGCGGCCTGCCGTACGTCAGCCGCGGTGGCTGTAAGCTGGAAGCAGCGCTCGACGCATTCGGCCTGGACGTTGGCGGCAAGGTGGTGGCCGACGTCGGTGCGTCGACAGGTGGTTTTACCGACTGCCTGCTCCAGCGCGGCGCGG
>DATHUZ010000588.1:0-3443 GCA_035461725.1 Anaerolineae bacterium | reverse complement strand
GAATGAACAGGATTTCGCGTGCCTGTGCCGCTGCCAGCGGATCGTGCGTCACCATCAGGATCGTCTGCCCCAACTCGTGACACTCGCTCAAAATGTCGAGCACGCCCCGCCCGCTCGCGCTGTCGAGGTTGCCCGTCGGCTCGTCGGCAAGCAGCAGCGTCGGCTCATTGATCAGCGCCCGAGCAATGGCCACCCGCTGCTGCTGCCCGCCGGACAGCTCCCACGGGTGCTTGTCCGACTGATCCCCGATCCCCAGCCTGTCGAGCAGCGCGCTCGATCTCACGCGAGCCTCTTTTTTCGTCGCCTTGCCGGCGAGCAGTGCCGGTAGCTCCACATTGTCGCGGACGGTCAGGTTTTCGACCAGGTTGAAGAACTGAAAGACAAAGCCGACGTGGGCACGGCGGAACCTGGCCAACGCCGTCTGGTTCATGCCGTTCAAAACGTAACCGTTCACCTCCACCGACCCGGTCGTTGGCTGGTCCAGGCCGCCCACCAGGTGCATCAGGGTCGACTTGCCGCTGCCGGAATGCCCCATGATGCAGCAAAAGTCGCCACGCGGGATCTCGATGCTCACGCCGCGTAGCGCGTGAAACAGGACATTACCCGTTTGATACGTCTTGGTCAGGGCGGTGGCCCTAACAAGGCAAAACGTAGTGGGTGCGCGTGAATACTCGTTCAAAGCCATACTGCGCTACAAAACCCTCAAAGCCAGGATTGACCATTTGCGCGATGATCGTTGTTTTGCCCTCTGCCTGGGCGTCGAGCATCACCTGCATGCCCAGCGTTGTGGCCACCCGGCTGCCGCGAAACGACGGCAGGACGCCCATCCCTCCCAGGGCAGCGGTGTCGCCATGGCTGTGCCAGACGCAGACGCCGGCAGGCTGCCCGTCGACCGACGCAAGAGCGTAACGCGTGCTCGGCACGCGCATCAACCTTTTCATGATAGGCGCCACCAATGGTGCGAGTGCCGCCGTCATTCCGAACGACATGAGGTAGACACGGGCAAAAATGCGCGCATCCCCCGGGCCGGCCCTGATCACCCGCACGGCATCGGATCCGACTGGCGGGGGCACCCACCCCCTCAAGTCGAACCTGAGCCAGGGCTCCTCACTCTCCTCTTTCTCGAACCCCCTGGCAAGCAGGCGCTCGCCAAGGTCGGCAGGAGTGCAAGCCGGAGAGACAAAGATGTGTATCTTGCGCCGTCCCCGCTTGAGAGGTGCGACGATCGCGTCGACCAGTCGCTCCACCTCTACCGGTGTCGTACGCAGCAGGCAGGCGTGATTCAGGTCGGGGGTCGGGAAAAGTGCCGCCCTGGTCGTAATGACGTCATGACGCACGCTCACCGACGCGCCAGGCAGCGACTGGACCCACGGTTGGAGTGCCAAGTAGTTGGCGCGTTCCAGCGCGGCTACTTTCTCGACGGCGATGACGTGCATGATCTAGTTGCCCACCGGCTGGCTCTGCCTGAGCGGGTAACGAGCAAAGATCAAAAAGCCGATAAACAATAGGCCGCCGCCGAGCAGGCCCACCAGGCGCACGCCCAGGGGCCCGTGCGCATCCAACTGGCTGCGTCCGAGCAGCAGGAGGAGCGGCAGTGCCGCCGCGATCACGCCGTTAACGACCTGATCGAGCACACCCCACGTGGCATAGTAGGTGCCCTCGCGGCGCAGCCCCGTGAGCTTTTCATCCAGGTCGACGATTTCGGCACCAAAGGCGCGCGGCAGGACGATGACGCCGGACAGGGCGACGGCCTGGAGCGTGACCCAGGCGATACCCTGCGCTTTCAGTGGAATGGGTAGCCAGTCGCCAATGAGCATCAAACCCGGCAGGACGAGCGCCGAGGTGAGCAGCGAGGCGGAAAAGACGCGCCACTTGCCCCACCGCCGCGCGAGCGCGGTGATGAGCGGATAACAGACGAGCGAGGCGAGCACTGCGGGGATGTAAAAGAGGGGCGTGTCCGACTCGCTCAACAGGCAGATCTCGGTGACGATGTAGGGCATCACCGCCTGGACGAGTGCCATGATGCCCCAATAGCAGGCACCTGTGGCGGTCATCACGACGAACGCGTGGTTGTCGATCATCGTGGCCAGGTTGCGCCAAAAGCCGGGATGCCGGACCTGGAGAGCGCCAACAGGGCGCTCGCGCAGAACCAGAAATGGCAGGTAAAAGGCCGGCAAGAGCACGACGGCATAGACCAGCGACGTGGGGAAAAAACCCAGGCGCTCAATCAGGGGGCCGGCGACGCTCGCGGCGATCATGCCGAGCACAGTCATGATCGCTGCCCACATCGACACGCGCACGCGGTGATGATCGGTGAGGGCGATCTCGGGCAAGAGTGCCATGTGGGGGACCTGGTTAAAAACGTAGGCCACCTGGTACACGCCCATCACTACCAGCAGGTAGACCAGGTTCCAGGTAGAGGTGCCCTGCACCGGCGGGTTCCATACCAGGACGAAAGCGACCAACAGAGGGATGGCCGACAGAAACATGTAGGGCAGTCGCCGGCCCCACCGGCTGCGCGTTCGATCCGACAGGTATCCTATCGATGGCGTGACGGCAGCAGCGGCTACCCGCAGGAGGAGCATCGCGCCGCCATAGAGGGCGGCAGGGACCAGCGCCGGCCCTTCTCCCTCGGGAGGCAGGTAGAAATAGAGCAGCCACCCACCGAGGACGCCCCAGATCGCCGTGCTCGCGAGGGCGATCAGGCTGTACGATAGGTCTACTCTGGCACCAGGCCTGGCTGTCGACGGTGTAGCGACGATCGGAGCCACCATGTCCGCTGCGTTCTCCTACGGGTTCATCTCATGTGGCAGCAGTGACTGGCGGTGCTCGAGCCAGGCATGCATTTCACTCTCGTGAATTCGCCACCCACGGCCGACTTTGTACGCGGGCAGCGTGCCTTCTTTGATCCAGCGCCGCACAGTGTAGACAGAAACGCGCAGGAGCTCCGACACCTCCTGCGGGGTCAGAAATGATTGTGCCTCCGACGTTTTTACCGGCAGCATCGCGAGCCTCCATGTTACACTGAGAAGAACAAGACATGCGCAGTATAGCACAGAGTAGCACGACCTGCCATAGGATATTGGTCCTATTCGAATTGTACGGACCAGAACGGCAGCTCCGGACAGCCAACGTCGCGGGCTGCCGCCACGCGCTTGAACGCCGGGAAGCTAGGCGAGCTCGACCTGCCTTGCCTCGAGCTCGGATCTGAGCTCCAACCGCTTCATCTCGGCGGCACGCTGGCCGGCGTCGCGGACCTGCCGCACGCGGTGCTCGATCTGTGCGCGCATTTCGGCGCCGCTCTGTGGCGCAAAGAGGATGACGACGACCGCGGCCGTCGCCGCGCCGGCGGCGACACCGGCAAATACCCACAAGGCCATTTCCATCTTCCGGTTCATGCTTTCTCCCTCTCTACAAGAGATCTTTGTTGCTACAGAGCCATA
>DATHUZ010000587.1:0-4458 GCA_035461725.1 Anaerolineae bacterium | reverse complement strand
CGCGTCCCAGCCCCACGGATGGCGCTCGTGGTATGGGTTCTTGGTGCTGTGCAGGCGCAGGATCGGGCTCAGCGCGCCGAACTGCACCCACCGCACATAGAGCTCCGGGTCCTCTACGCCGCGCATGTGCCCGCCAATGTCGTGGCTCCACCAGCCATAGCCCACGTTCGCCGCCGTCGCCGTCATGTAGGGCTGGAAGGCGAGCGACGCCCAACTGACCACCGTATCGCCCGAAAAGCCGATCGGGTAGCGGTGGTTCCCCAGGCCGCCCCACCGGGAAAAGATAAAGGGCCGCGTCCGCCCGTCGCGGCCCGCTTCAACGACGCGGCTGGCGTCATAGAAGTGGAGGTGGTTGAGCCACCAGAGTGGATCGAGCCCGGTGAACCGGCTGCGTGTGCCCTGCTGCCAGTCGAGCCACCAAAAGTCGACGCCCTGCTCTTCTATCGGATGGTGCAGCAGCTCGAAATAGGCACTGACGAACTCGGGGTCGGTGGCGTCAAACAGCACGGGCGCGCCCGACTCGGGCTCGATGCCCAGCCGGGCGGCCATCTCGCGGTAGGGCGCCTCGTGCGGGTGCACGCCGTCGGCCGGGTGCAGGTTGAGCGCCGTGCGCAGTCCCTGCTCGTGCAGCCAGCCGATAAACGTCTCGGGCTCGGGAAAGAGGGTGGGGTTCCAGGTATAGCCGGTCCAGCCTGTCGCCGTGTCGCACTCGGTGACGTGCCAGTCCATGTCGACGATCACCACCGACAATGGCACCTCGTGCGCCCGGAACTCGTCCACCAGCTCGCGCAGCTCGGCCTGCGAATAGGCCCAATAGCGCGACCACCAGTTGCCCAGGATCCAGCGCGGCACGAGGGGCACCGGGCCGGCCACCCGGAAAAAGTCGCGCAGGCAGCCGAGATAGTCATGCCCGTAGCCGAAAAAGTAGAGGTCGGAGGCATCAGCTGCGTCGCGCGGCACGAGCCAACCGGCGGCGTCGAACACCAGGCTGTGCGAGTCGTCCGCGACCGCCCAGCCGGCGCGCGACATCAGCCCCGGCTCGAGGTGGATGGCACCGTCGACACCGTCGAGCGTGCGCGTGGTGCCGCGCAGGTTGTGCGGATCACCCGCGCCGTAGCGCCACACCGTCCCGCTCTCCTTCAGCTCGATCGACAGGGTGTTCCACGCCAGTCCACGCGGCGTGATCGTGTAGCGCAGGCGCAGCGCCTCCGTCTCGATCGCGATCCTGTCGTCGTCCAGCTCGACATCAAACTCGGGCACCGGCAGGTCGCGGTACCAGAACGCCTGGCTGGGCCGGTCTTCGAAGGCGCCGGCAGGGTCGTGCTCGATCCGGATCAGGCGCGCCGTGAGCACGGTAAAGCGCACATCCGCACCCTGGATGACGGCCTCGGGGCGTGCGAGGGGGCGAAAGGTGGGGCGGGCGGCGGTTGTCTGATCTTTTACGTCGCGTGCGTCTGGCATCTCTTTCTCCGTGGCTCCCGGCGCGGCGGGGGCGGTGATCGGTTGGGGGTATTATACACGAATGTGGGGCGGGGGAAAAAATGGGGGGAGGGGGAGGCGGCGCACAATCGCACAACTCTTTCAAAACTCCTTCACAGGTTCTTCACACCCGCCGCTTATAATGGTGTCAGGGTCAAGAATTCGGTGTTGGAGGTTTCAATGCAAAAGCGTCAACTGTCTGGCAAAAAGAACCTGTCCGCCAAAACACGCGGCAACTGGCTCATCGATGCCGTCGTATTCCTCGGCGGCATCCTCGCCGCCCTGTCGGGCATCTATTTTCTCTACCTGCCCTCGGGTGGCTATCGCGGCGGGCGCAACCCCGCCTATGGCATCCAGATCCTGTTCGAGCGCCACACGTGGAGCGACCTGCACGTCGTCACCGGCCTGCTGATGGTGGCCGCCGTCGTCATCCACTTTGCCATCCACTGGCGTTGGGTGGTCACGATGGCCCGCAAGGTCGCGAACAGGATTCGGACACGGGAAAGCGGCATGTCGCGCGGTGCGTGGCGGAACCTGATCCTCGACGTGGTCGTGGGGCTCAGCTTTGTACTGTGCGCCGTCTCGGGGATCGCCATGCTCTTTGTGCCCGAGGGCGGTGGCGGCGGGCTGAGCGCCGCGCGTCTTGTCTGGGACATGATGCACACGTGGAGCAGCATCGTGCTCATCGGATCGGCCGCGGTTCACTTTGCCATCCACTGGCGCTGGGTCAAGAATGTCACGCTGCGCCTCGCCGGCTCGCTCCTGCCGGCCCGGCCAGAGACGAGTCGTGTGACACAGCCCGGTCTGTCGGGCGGCGAATAGCGGGCTCGGCGCCAACGCCGGGCAGAGCAAAGCGGTACAAGATCAAGGACGAAAGCAAACAGAAAGGTGATAGGTGAAACAATGGCGAAAAAGGTTATACTCGGCACACTCTTGTTTGGGCTGATCGGGATTCTACTGGCAGGCGCGGTGATTCGTACCCTCGACAAGACGGGGAACGTCGCCGAGGCCGCGGGCAACGGAAACGGGCACGGCTCCGGCCGTCTGGCCGGTGAGCAGGGCACCGCGACCAACAACAGTGCAATTGCGCCCGGCAACGTCGACGGCGCGGGCAACAGCCGGGGCGGTGGCGGTGGATACGGCCGCGCGAGCGAGGCAGCGGGGGTGCCGGCGGCACAGGCGATAACCCCGGAAGAGTGGGTGACGGTCGAGGGCACCGTCGTCCAGGAGCCGGCAGCGGGCGTCGACATGATCGTCGAAACCACTGAAGGCGAGCAAGTAACCGTCGGCACCGGCCCCGGCTACCTGGAGACGCAGGGATTCGCGCTCCAGGCCGGCGAGCAGGTGCGGGTAGGCGGCTTCTGGGAAGATGGTGAGTTCAAAGCGGGCGAGATCACGCGGCTGCGTGACGGCGCCACGGTCCAGATGCGCGACACCTACGGCCGGCCCGCCTGGTCAGCCGGCTATGGCCGCGGTGCCGGCAGCGTATCGGGCAGTGGTCAGGCGGCAGCCGGTGGGGCGTTGGGTGGCTATGGCGGCCAGGGCAGCACCACCGCACCCGGCGCCGGCACGGGCACCGGCCAGGCAGTGGTCGACGAGTGGGGCACCCTGGAAGGCACCGCCGTGGCGGTGGGCGCCGACGGGATGACCTTCCAGGCGGACGGTGGTGAGTCGCTGCTCGTCGATGGCCGCGCCTGGCGCTTTATCCAGGAGCAGGGTTTCGCCCTCGCCGTGGGCGACCGGCTGCGGCTGACGGGGTTCTATGAAAATGGCGAGCTCGAAGTGGGCACGATCGACGACCTGACCACGGGCCTGTCGCTCAGCATCCGCGACGAGAACGGCCGGCCGTTGTGGGCCGGCGGCGGGCGACGCGGCAGTTGAGCCGAAATCAGGCGCCCCCACCTGCCGGTGGGGGCGCTTTTTTTGCCTGCTTGAACCGCCTCTCCATCGATCCCACCCTGCGAATCGCCGTAGAGCCGAAGCATAGTCCCGAACAGCTGCACGCTCTCGCGCCAATCAGTCGTCGTCCCCGTCGCCGCCGCGGTCCTCGGCTTCGTCTTCCTCGCCGGTGGGGTGGCAGCGCACGCAGTCCTCAAAGTCGCTGATCCCCTCGTCGAGATGCTCCTCGGCAATCTCGGCCGGCTCGTGCTCGTGGCACTCGTAACAGGTGTAGCCGCTCAGCCTCTCGGGGTGGCAGGTGCGGCACGTGCTCGGCCCCGACTCGCCATGGGCGATGGGGAAGGTATGCGCCTGGTCGAACCGGGCCGGCGCCCAGCCATCTGTCGTGTGGCAATCGGCGCAGGTGAGGGGAAAAAGCCCGGCGTGGAACTCGGGATCGGCGTGGCACGCCACACATTAGACAGGCGTGCCGGCAAAGGCGCCATCCCCGTGGCACTCGCCGCAGTCGACGCCGGCGTGCTCACCGGTCAGGGGAAAGTCGGTCTCGTCGTGGTCGAAATCGACCTCTTCCCACGACGCCGGCACGTGGCAGGCGCCGCAGTCCTGGCCCAGCTCGCCGTCGTGCGCGTCGTCGTCCTCGTGGCAGCCGTAACACGTGTCCGGCGCGGCCTGCAGGTCCTCGGGGCTGCGGGCAGCAGGGTGGCAACCGGTGCAGGGTGTGGTGGCGTGCTCGCCCTCGAGTGGAAAGACGAGCTCGTGCTCAAAGGCGGCGCCGTAGGTGTCGAGGCCGTCGTGGCAGGCCAGACACTCGCTGCCGAATGCGTCGACATGGGCAGCCGTGTAGGCGGCGTCGAGTCGCTCGTGGCACTCGGCGCACACGGCCGGGTCGAAATGGGCCAGGCCCTCCTCGTGGCAGTCGGCGCAGCCAAAGGCGGTGCCGTCCTCCATCTCGCCGTGTCCGGCCAGAGAAAAGCCCACCACCTCGTGCTCGAAATCGTCAAGGTCCACCACGGTCAGCCCGGCGGATTCGCCCCCATGCTCGGTGTGGCATCTGTAGCACGGCGTCGTGTCGGGCTCCAC